>NZ_JAWOSW010000024.1:0-63265 GCF_033338535.1 Vibrio sp. Vb2131 | reverse complement strand
GTTTCATTGAAACCTAAATTGTTTCCGAAGAAACTATTTGGATTATCATCAACGAGTGCCCACACAGATTGATAGGTTCTTATTTTTAAAGAGCTTTTCTAACATTTTCAGCAACTTAGTTGCTCGTCGTTAGGGGTGCGTATCTTACTTTACACCGTGAGAGAGTCAAGCATTTTTTTCAAATTCTTTTTTCTCTCTTCCCGACTCGCTATGTGACTTTCGTCTCACTCCGTGTCGGTGGATGCGCAGTATAGGGGGTTGAGAAATTAGTACAAGCGTTTTTTGCAAATAAAAAACCAACCGGTCACAAATTAGCCAAAAGTGCGATATTTGCATATTTCTTCGTCACATTTGAGACATATCACAGCAATTGGTTGGAAAAACACCAACCATATACGTAAGATTCATGTGTCTATTCTGTTAATGGACAATCGATCTCTTTATCACTATGTGTAGTAATTAAAATGACGTCTAAAAAAAATCTGATTTTATGTGTTGGGCTGGCCATCGTTGGGGGAATCATTTTCTCTCAATTCATCATCCCACCAGCCTTGAGCTTCCTCATTGGTGTTATCGCTACTGCTTTTCTTTTTTCATTTTCTAGCAAAACACCTGTTCTTCAATCTTCGGAGCCTGATCCTTCAACTAAAACGCTGTATGTCGGCAACCTTCCTTATAAGGCCAATGAGAGTCATGTTCGCGATTTGTTTGCTGAATATGGACAGGTCTATGCAGTACGCTTAATGAAAGATAAGCGTACTGGAAAAAGAAGAGGGTTTGGTTTTGTAGTGATGGCTGCGGCAGATGCCAAGCCAGCTATCGCTAAACTTAATGAAAAGGAATATATGGAGAGAACGCTAAAAGTGAGAATTGCGAACGATCCTAAACATCCGGATGGTGGTAAACCTGAACAGGATTAAAACCTAGCTTCTTTAAACAAATGTTCAGTGCATCTTCCTGCCAAGGAGTTGCACTGGCATAAATCGACTTACTTCCCTCTTCTGTATCCTCAATTTCATCACTTAATAGCAATGCTTTTACTCGACGTGCAATCGCTGCGCCTGAATCAATTAAAGTAACGTCCCCACCCAAAGCTTGATGAATCTCCTCTTTGATTAAAGGGAAGTGAGTACAACCGAGCACCGCAACATCGACTTTATCGCGAAGGGGAAGCAGGATATTTGTCAGTTCGTCGAGAGAAACGCTGTTGCCTCGCAACTTCTCTTCGGCCATATCTACCAAGCGAGTTGATCCCACCAGCTCAACTGGTTTGCCTTGCGCAAAGTCCCGTATTAACTCGTGAGTATATTGGCGTGTTACTGTCGCCGGAGTGGCGATCAGCCCTACTCCTTTTGATGCTAATAGCGATGCGGGTTTAATCGCAGGGACAACACCAACAACGGGAATCGATAAATTTTCGCGTAAGGAAGGAAGCACTATGGTGCTCGCCGTGTTGCAAGCAATGACAACAATGTCGACTTGGTGTTCTTCGACTAATGAAGAGACCAGTTGGTTAACTCGTGAAACGAGTACAGCCTGATCGAGTTCACCATAAGGGTAAGCCTGATTATCGAATAAGTATAAGTAGTCTAGCTGGGGCAATAGGCGATGTATCTCTTGGAATACAGAAAGGCCACCAACACCGGAGTCAAAAACTAGGACTTTTTTCTTACTTGCTACTCGCACGAGCCTTACCTAAAGAACAGAAACGTTGCGATCATACTGCGTAGATTTGTTTTGGCAATGCTTTAGCATGGTATCTTTGATGGCTGAATCTATCTCCAGATTCTACATCTCGCTTCGTCAACTCGATATGTCCTTGAAAAGATGGCGAAGACGTGACCAATGTGTGAAATTCACCATTTTCCCCACAGGGATCAATTTGACTTGGTAATGACTCTATTAGGGCTTTGTCATACCAGCGACCACACCATTCTGGAGGGAGAACTCTTCCGTCGATGGTGATTAACATCGTTTGAATACCACGCTCTATGATTTCCATCGCTAGTTTTTCGCTGCTCTCCCCTAATAGAGGAAAGACGCATTCCCAGCCAACAGGTTCAATATAGCTGCGTCGGTAATCGGCAATGCCATTGCAAAACATATCACCAAATGCGACAGCTTCTATGTTCAGACCACTACTTTGTAATGCATTAACGATGGTTGATTGATAAATTTCGTTACTCGGAAAGACTTCAGGCAGTTCGATAGTAATGAGCGGAAGCGCAAGTAAGTCTGCTTGCATTTGTACAACCTCAAGCGGAGTTGCTTGAAAAGGGACTTCTTTTCCTACGTAAGTCGTGTACAAACCGACAACTTGATAATTTGGATTCTCGTTAAGGCGCTCAAGCGTTAATGTCGAATCTTTACCGCTGGACCAACTGATCACCACTCGCTTGGGTTTCTTCATTCGATTTTCCACCACAAAATATTAAAAACCGCCCGAAGGCGGTTTGTGCTCATTCACGATTAGAATTCGTAGCCAACGTTGAGATAGTACGCTCGCTCTGCAGCAGGGTAACCTTTTGCCATCTCATACTCTTCATCAAGTAGATTATCGATACGAGCGCTAATAGAGGTCGACTCATTCGGATAGTAAGTCACCGCCGTATCAACCAACGAGTAAGAAGAAAGTGTAATATCTTGTGAAGGCCAAGTGCTGTAATCCACATCTGGACGCTTACCGACGTACTGATAGCTAACCGACCAATCCACTTTATCGAAGCTCACTAAAGCATTCCACTTATACATTTCTTTAGCGCGGCGCTGCAACTGATGCCCTTTATCGTCTTCGGCATCTTTGTAATCTGCACTCAACTGGTGCTGCACAATCCCTGTATCAAACTCAGCAACAAGCTCCACACCTTGGATATGTGTTTCACCATCGACATTCAAATATTTGTATGTGGTTGGATGGTAATCGATAAGATTCGTGATTTTATAGTCATAACCCGTTACGGACCAAAAAACGCCTTGGACATCACCGCTGAATGCTAACTCCCAAGCATCTGACTCTTCCGGCTTCAGATCTTTCTCACCGTATGTTGGGTCATACTGTTGATATAGGTTTGGAGCCTTAAACGCAGTACCAAAAGAGGCTTTAACCCCAAACTCTGGTACAAACTGGTAACCAGCCGCTAAACTGTAAGTGAACTCACTACCGTATTCTTCGTTATCATCAAGGCGAGCACTGCCCTCGAGCATTGCTTTATCAATACTAGTGGTTGCCATACCAAACAGAGCGCCATTGGTACGATCAAACGTTTTATTCGCACTCTTGTCTTTATAAGACTCGTTGCGCCAATCAATACCACCAGCCAACGTCGTATTGTTGTTTAGCAAGTAACTGTTGGTCCACTGGACATTTTGCTGCTCAAGTTCATCTTCAGTACCTGAGTGTTTGCCTTTTGCTTGCTCATAGTTCCAAGACTTCTGTTTCTGTGCTGTTACTTGTAGTTCTGACATCACATTATCAGACTGATACTTACCGCCCAGAGTGACAGAAAGATCGTCTTTTTCTGCTTCGTAGTAACCGCGACTGCCGTAGCTGCTGTCATATTGATAAACATTTTCGTAAGCACGTAGGTTACCAAATGCAGACCACTGGTCATTGAAGTTATGCACGTAACCTAGCAGACCATTCTTTGTATCAAAGCCATGGCGATCGCCGTCATTAACTCCCGGTACAGGACGAACGTTATAACCATCATCACTTTCACTACCAAGCGCGATATTTAGCTGGCCGCTCTCTGTGACTTTAATACCAGATGCCACACTCAATTCTTGATAATCTAAACTACCTAAACCCGCACTTAACTTCGTTCCTTCTTCGTCAGCACGCGCAATGGTGATGATATTGATCACGCCACCAATCGCTTCTGAGCCATAAAGTGACGCACGCGCACCACGCACGTACTCAATACGTTGAACGTAAGTAAGTGGGATTTGGTTAAAGTCCACAGCGCCCTTCGCTGCTCGTGCAAAACGTACGCCATCAACCAGTACTAAAACTTGGTCGGAACTGGTTCCACGAACAAATAAAGACGCTAACTGACCACGACCACCATTTTGTGAAACTTGAATACCCGTAAGGCGACGCAATACATCTGGTAGGGTTTTCGCTTGAATGCGATCGATGTCTTGTCGAGTAACTACTTCGACATCTGCCAACGTACGGCTTTCGGCTTGCTCAAAACGGTTTGCAGTAACAACGATGGTTTCGTCAGTGGAGGTTTCTTGGGCCTGTAGATAAGAGACAGGTGAAAGCAGCGATGCCAAAGTTATCGCCAGTGCGGATTTTCTCATTGTATTGTCCTAAATCGCGTAATTCCTTCCGAGCCCTGTCATCATGACAGTCCAGTGCTGTGGCTCAGTTGTTGGCAGGTATTCGGACTCAAGAGCACGGGTGTACCGCCTACTTGCTCGACTTCCCACATAAACTAATGCAGTGTCTGATGAGCGTTCGTTCTCTTTTACCGCTGCGCGTCAGTTCTGGATTCACACCAGATTCCCATTTCAGCCATCTAGATTGCTAGATAGCACCAACTTGAGGCAAATATTATTCAGCTATTGATTATTTGTCCAGCCAATATTGCCCTTAGAAGTTGTAACGTTTTGATTGATTTTGCTTTCTACTCTGCCTGTACGCACTATCTTTAAATCAATTCCAGTACAAAACTGGACATCCTATTGAGATTGAATAAAATCTGCGCTCTTAAATTGAATGCACCATAAAAGGTAAGATCATGGCTACTCTTGATGTAAACCCACAACGCTACCAAGAACAACTGGCTGAAAAAGTCGAACGTCTCACGGATATGTTCGCGCCATACAACATGCCAGAACTGGAAGTGTTTGAATCACCAGAGCAGCACTACCGCATGCGTGCTGAGTTCCGTGTTTGGCATGAAGGCGAAGATCTTTACTACATCATGTTCAACCAAGAAACTCGTGAGAAGTACCGTGTTGACCAATTCCCTGCAGCAAGCCGTCTGATCAACGACCTGATGCCGCTATTGGTTGAAGCGATGAAAGACAACGACTCACTACGTCGTAAACTGTTCCAAGTGGATTTCCTATCGACGCTAAGTGGTGAGATTCTGGTCTCACTCCTTTACCATCGCCAACTTGATGAAGAGTGGATTGAAAACGCGAAAGCCCTTAAACAGCGTTTAAATGATGAAGGCTTTAACCTAAACATCATTGGTCGCGCTCGTAAGATGAAGATTGTCCTAGACCGAGACTACGTTATCGAGAAGCTCGATGTAAATGGTCAAAGCTACATCTACCAACAAGTAGAGAACAGCTTCACTCAGCCGAACGGCAAAGTCGCAGAGAAGATGCTGGAATGGGCGGTCGACTGTACCCAAGAAAGCACTGGCGACCTACTAGAGCTTTACTGTGGTAACGGTAACTTCTCGCTGGCGTTGGCACAGAATTTCGACCGCGTACTGGCAACTGAGCTAGCGAAGCCATCTGTGGTATCTGCACAGTACAACATCGCCGCCAATAAGATTGATAACGTACAAATCTTACGTCTATCAGCAGAGGAATTTACTCAAGCGATCGAAGGTAAGCGTGAATTCCGTCGTCTACAAGATGCAGGTGTAGATCTGGAGAGCTACAACTGCAACACGATTTTTGTCGATCCACCACGTGCTGGGATGGATGTCGATACTTGTAAAATGGTGCAAGGTTACGAGCGCATCATGTACATCTCTTGTAACCCTGAGACTCTAAAAGAGAACTTGGACATTCTATGCGAAACACACAACGTGACGCGTTTTGCTCTGTTTGACCAATTCCCTTATACCCACCATATGGAGTCTGGAGTGCTTCTAGAGCGCATAAAATAAGGACCTGAACGGTTTTTATCTTTAGAAAAAAACGCCCTGGGTACGGCTTGGGGTACGGGAAACATTTAAACAGATAAAGTATTTAGAAATATTCGGGGGCTATGCCTTAGCCCCAGCTAGAATGAAAACACCAAACACTTTTCGGTTCACGATCTACTCCACACCAACCATAGCCTATTAACATACTATCCCTTTAGCGACACCAGTATTAGAATGGCTTGAAGAACTGAAAGTGAGAAGCTTAGGCTCTGAGTATGTATTCCCTAATCGCCGATCCAGTAAGAATCCACATATGGGGCCAGATACGCTTGATCGTGCGATTACCAAACTATTCGGTCATGAACCTGGTAAAAAGAAACAGCCGCTAAATCTTATGGGAGATATGCCTAGCTACGCCGTACGTGCCGAACCTTATTGACACAACAAGGCACTCCCGGCCATGTGGCCGAGAGGTGCTTAAATCACAAGTTAAAAGGTGTTAAAGGGATTTATTACCGACATGATTATTTTGAAGAGCGGTGAGAAGTACTAGAGAAACTAGCTCTATCGGTATCTAAAATTATTGCTTAAACGGGTACTTAATGAAACAACTAAACACCTACGATACAAAAGAAGAAGGCGAAGCTGCACTTGCCAAAATTGATGAGCCCAAACGCCTTGCCAGTGAGCGTGACAGTACAGAGACAATATACAACTTATTTGGAATACCAAGTTGGGGAAACTTCTACAAACTGGGCATGTTTAACCTCGTAGAGCTCAAAGTCATTGTTCAGCAAAAGCAAAACCGTCAGCCCTATGATGAAAAAAAGCATCGTGAGATCATCACGATGCTTGAATATGCAGCAAAGAGCTTTGAGTTAGAAATCCCGAAACACTGGTTGTAGTTCTGGGTACTACAGAAAAACAACCGTGTCCGACGATTGAAGATGTGCTTCTAGTTCTTTATTAGCTTGCACATCAGATAAATCAAAAAACAGTTTAAATGGAAACCAAACCGTATCGTCATTTATACTTGATAGACTCCGACTAGAACTTTGGTTTGAATGCATTATCGCTTCCACTAGCCAACCCTTTATCTCTGGTAGCTCAATAGATACAGCTCTATTTAGCTCATATACACCCTGCTTTGGATTTTTGAGCACTTCAAGGTTTATAAGAGTTCTTACAACAAATTGCATACTACGTTTTATTGTAGATGTATCGCCATATTGCTCTGTTACACGATCTTCAAGCTGAGAGTATATAAAGGTATCGTTAAGTTTAGTCAACTTACCAATCTGGCCTACAACAAAGGCAAAGAATGGGTACTTAGACAGCATCATACCCCAATGAAACACCAAGTGTTGCTCACTATGCTCCATTAACAAGCTAGCCCCTCTCGATTGAAATCTTTCTGAGATATGCTTAGGTAGCTTGTTCCAAATACCAAACAACAAATTCCGGGTTTTGTCCTTTGCAACTTTACTGGTAAATGCAGGCTCAAGCATGGAATCAATTCGGTCTTTCAACGCCTGCCCGTCTATACCATTAGCGACCCAAGATGCCGTCTGCGCTAGCCAATCAGGCTCTAAGTGACGATTAAAACCAATTGAAACTTTCAATACAACTCTCTCTACTTTTTAAATAAAACAAGGTCGTTTCCTTGTTGGTGAAGATCAAACCAGGTTGTCTCAAGCTCATTGACTGATACTGAGAATACAAATGGAAACCAAACTAGATCATCAAGCATATCTGCAAGAGAACGACTTCGATACCTTTGGTTATACATCAAAGATTGCAGAAGCCAGCTCTTATACTTACTTTCTACTTTATGTTCGAGCTTATTCGCTTTGTACGTCCTATTCGTTTGACGTTCAAGAACCCTAAAATCGACCAGTGTTTTTAACACAGAACGAAGACCACGCTTGACCGTCTCGGTATCCCCGTACAGTTCAACAATGTTCTTTTGAACTTGAGCATAGGTAAACACCTCAGCGTGTTTTTCACGTCGCCCAATAAATCGGACTACATCAGCAAAAAAATTATTTTTAGCAACTAACATTCCCCAGTGCAATACAAAGTCTGGACGTTCACTACCAAGCACAGCTTTAATGGCAAACCAAGTAAAGCTATCAGTAACATCATCAGATTTACGGGACCATAACTTGGTCAACTGATTTCGAGTTTTCCCTCTATTTACTTTGCACGTAACCGAAGGCTCAAGCATCAAATCAATCTGTTCGTCGAGTTCTTTTTTTTGTTTTCCCTCAGCGACCCAAACCGCAACGGAATCTAACCATTGAATCTCGATATGACGACTAAAGTTGACTCTCTTTGACATGCTGCTCTCTCGTGACAATAGCTAATGGGACAATCACCTCATGTAAGCTAATCCCGCCATGCCCGACAATCTGTTTGCCTTTCTGGATGAACGCATGACGACCTCTACTCACAAGCGGATACAAATCCGATGGTAGTCCAAACTTCTTTGCTGGCCATTCTAGCACGTCTGTCTTATCACTCGAATATTCAACTGTATGTTTATACAGTCTAACTCTTTCACCTTTTGTCTCTGCTTTAACACCTTCATTTGGCCAACTTTGACCTATTGCTTCTTGGTTACCGTGATCAGCCGTAATCACCACTTCAAAACCAGAATCCAGTAAAGCCTCTATCTTTGAAGAAAACTGCCACAGCTCGAGCCATTTACTCACTGCAACATTTAGTAATGGCATCCCACCCTCAATTCCGTGCATCTGCTTATCTATATAATTGATAACGAAACCTGCAACCTTTAGCTTGGGCGAATGGAAACTGTCTTTGAATGACTCTATATCTTTACTCTTCTCAAGAGTAACTGCATATGCTACTTCGGTCTTGCTTAAACCTTTATCTTCCCAAAACGCCTGCCAAAGCGCTTTCTCTTTCGCGGTTGTATGCCATGAATCAGGAAACGAACGTGGCGGCTTGCCAGAGAATAAAGCTTGCCGCGCTATGGAGGTAATAGTTGGAACCCATGAAAAAACACCTCTCTCTTCAACTCGAACATGAGGTATCTCAATAATGTGCTCTTTAACGTAATTCCACTGCTGAAACCCCATGCCATCCATCACCAGTAGACACACCTTTTGACCTTTACAGACTTTAAGGTTCAACCACTCCGGGATTTTATGTAACATCTTAGGGAAGCGGGTTGTTGGCGTGTTTATCAGCTTGCCAAAGTTCGCTTGCAACCACGTTTCAAAGTAATCATCTACTTTAGCGTTTAAGTTCGCGATCTCAGCGTTCAGAGCATAACTATCTGTGCCTTTCAAAGTGTGAGATAACGAATTCAGTACACCAAGTTCTAGTGCGATCTCTTCCCACTGCTCTGAACCTTCAGGTAGCGGCAAATCCTGCACGATGAATTGATTCGAAAGCTTATTAAGTAGCTGCCTTACTCGTAATAGATCTCTAGACTCATCATCCGCGATAACTCCAACCCACTCCCAATCATCTTTTCCTAAACCGTCAAAATCTACGGCTTGGAGAATCCCTTCAGCAAATAGATTATCAACAAATACTTTAATATCTTGGTCGTCAAATGGAACAACAAGCTCATCGGTAGGCCATGATGATTCCTTAATTTCATATCGCTGGGCTTTTCGCTGCAAGTGAAGCAACCACTGCTGTTGAAGAAACACGAAGAACTCTGTTCTCTCAGGCACAACCCTTGAGAAATTCCAACGACTAAACTGCTCACGAACTTGGAGAGTTTCAATTAGCCTCTCTTCAAAGACCAGAGGCATCTCGATACCAAGGTAATGCTTTCGAATGAGCAAGCGCACTAAATCTGTCTCAGATTGAATAATCTCCGGAGCAATTTTGTAGATATGTCGTAAGACAAAATCCAAACTAGCATTTCGGTTTAGCTTATCCGCACCATAGCTCTTCACTGCAGACTGCAGTTGCTCATAATCTTTAGGCGATAAAGCTCTCAGTACTGATGCATCCAACTCTGGTATCACTTCACTAATATCAAAATCAGCACGCTTAGCTGAAAATTCAATATCATAAGGAATACTAGGCTGTTCATCGACAACCCTAATCAATAGAGCACTGCACTCATCACTATCAAGCCATTCTTCAAAACATAACCTTAGTGCGATAGGATCAGTATCTGAGAAAAGTACAGCTCCCGCCTGTTCGATTAGGTCAGCTATTGCGGGTTCAAAACATAAATTATCAGGGTCGTTAACAATATAGTGAACAGGCTCTGTCAAAGCCATCTGACTAGTAAGCTTCTCTTGCCAATTCATATCTATCCTTTAATTTCAAACACTAGATGAAGGTTTAACTCAGGGTATATCTCACGCTTTGCCTCAATATCAACCTTCCATTGACTGTATTCAATATCCAACTGACGCATTCTATAGCTCTTAACTTCTGGCAGACCTATTCGTTCAATCGCATTTCTTCTGGCTTTGAAGGAATACTCTCCTTTCTCAACGCTAAGTTCTAGTTCGTTCAAATGCTCAGCTAGCATGGAATCAAACAAAATTTTGCCTTGGATCTCAGCAGACTCTCTAAGCAATTGATATGCTTTTTCAGGCTCTGGATTTGAGCTTAAGTCGGACTCGAGAATATCTGAACATATTGCATCCCACACTCGATTAGATGCGGTAGAGAAATACTGGCCTGCTGTATTTATATAGATTGGCAAATACTGCAATTGACGTTCATCCTGACCAGAAAATCGAACACTCCAGAGGGACCAATACCCGGTCACACCAGAAGGCAGGGAAGGAACTCGCACAAGAGGTATGTTTTGGACTTCGCTCCAAATTGGTAAGTGTGTGCTCAAGCCTCTCACCTTTGGGCTTTCAAGAGTAATGTGCTTTAACCCTGGTGTTTTTTGCGCTTCCTTACCAATAAAGGTAATGTCTTCCCAGTTAGCGCCATCTGGCCATTTAACACATATCGATCCATTCTCAGCACGAGTAAATGACGCATCCGCACCTTGAGAGCTCTTGAAACTTAGAAACTGACTCACCATCTGCTCAACCCAATACGGCAAAGGGTGATCAATAACTTTCTGATAATCAATTGGATTTAGCAACTTTCCATCTGAAAACAAACCGTCTTGAGAACGTTTATCTCGTGCTCCACCCTGAATCACTTTCAAGGCTTTCGCTAATTCCTGATCCATCGTTTCCGGGTTCGATATGGATTCCATAAAGAGCTCATCAAAGAGATGATTTGCCTCGGCTGAGTCAAGTACGTCACTGGTTTTATCTACTCCGAATTCATCTAAGATGACTTGAAGCTTCGATTCCAGTACATCTCGCACTCTATGCTCCACAGAGTCTTCCAATACAAAGTTTAGAGCTCGCACGACATGGGGCTGGCCAATACGATCAACACGTCCAATGCGCTGCTCCATTCTCATTGGGTTCCAAGGCATATCGTAGTTTACAATGACGTGACAAAATTGAAGGTTTAAACCTTCACCACCCGCGTCAGTAGAGATCAAAATTCGCGTATCACCAGCAAACGAAGCCTGTGCTCTTTTCCGCTCATGCATATCCATAGAGCCATTAAGCGTAACAACACTGATCCCCCTATCGGTAAAGAACTTCGTGAGCATCTGCTGCGTTGGCACAAACTCAGTAAAGACCAACATTTTTAGTTCAGGATCTTGCTCTTCTTGTTGAAGTTGATAGAGCCAGTCAATCAGTGCTTCTGCTTTAGTATCACTTTCTTTGGCGACGCATTCATTAGCAATATTCAACAAACGCTGTACATCAGCTTTCTCATTTGCCAACGCTTGCTTACTCGTTGCAATCAACTCATCTAATTGTGCTTGGCCATCAAGGTCCGCCCAGTCATCGGCAAAAGCTAGCGGAAGCTCATCTTCAATAACAGTATTCTCGAGTGACTGTAATCGCCTAGACAATGTCATTGCAATTGCTGCACTACTCGAGCTAACAAGGCGCTGCATCAAGATCATTAAAAAGCCAATAGCATTTTGTTTTTGAGCTTTTGCCTGGTTATAGCCTTCTTTTACATACTCAGTGACTTCTTCGTACAAGTGCCTCTGTAAAGCGTGTCTACTCTTCCAGGCCACAGGAATTAGCTCTGTCTTTCTAGGCTTAAATAATGGCTTACCTGTACCGTCTATTGATATTCGCTTTTCAGTTCTTACGACATAGGGCTGAACACGTTCTTTCGTAACACTCGAAACATCAGGAAAAGCCTCTTTATCAAGTAAGGCCATAAGTCTGTGAAAAGCGTCACTCTTGCCCTGGTGAGGTGTTGCCGACAGCAGCAATAAGTAGGGTGATGCTTCCGCCAGACCTTGCCCTAACTTATAACGTGCAACGAGCTCGGTACTGCCACCTAATCGATGCGCTTCATCGATGACAATGAGATCCCAACCCGCAGACAACAGATCATCGAACCTATGCTTGTTGTACTCATGAACTTGTTTAACCGACCAGCCTTTTCTGCTCTCAATTGGCTTTATGCTATCAACCGGACAAACGACCAAATCATGCCGAAGCCAAACATTGTCGTTTTCATCTACAGGTTTATTCTCCCCTGGGATGAGCAGATGAAATGATTCCCCAAAGTGAGTGCTCATCTCACTCACCCATTGGCTTACCAAGCCTTTAGGTGCGCACACCAAGATTCGTTTAGCCATCCCTCTTAGCTTGAGTTCTCGCATAACCAAGCCAGCCTCGATGGTTTTACCAAGCCCTACTTCATCTGCAAATAGATAACGGACTTGCTTACGCGACATCGCTTTGTCGAGTGCTTTCAATTGGTGAGGCAATGGAATGACATTTGATTCTACAGGAGCAAGTAGAATGTCCTCTTTTTGGGCATTCGCTATTTTGGCTGCGATGCCAATGTAAGAGAAAAAATGTGGGTTAGGCGATTTGTCCATAGAAGTTTTAGACAAATCATCAGTTGAAACTTTTACAACACTATCTTGTTGCTGGAGCCAAACACGATAAAAGCTCTGGCCCCAAAGGCCAGAGCTTTCTATCACTTTAACATATTGTTGATGGGCTTGACTCCAAGCCCAATCACCGACTTCAAGCATCCTTACTTCCTACTAGCGTTGCTGCGATATCACAAAACATCACTAACTCACTTCCTTCTATTCCACTATTCTAGACATTACATTTACAAGTGATTGAAACCGCAACGCAGATTTTTCTTTATTTAGGCTATTTTCAGATGGGTTCTCCAAGAACTTTCTAATATTTTGAACTGTTTCATCGTTTATTTTTAGAGTGACAACTTTGTCATCTCTAAGTTTAAATTGAGGCTTATCATTGGTTACAGAATAAGAAGCTGCCATCTCTCTAACTTGGTTTTGCTCTGTAGGCTGATCAACTTCTTCAACAATCTGGTGCAGTATTAACCCTAGAGCCCCCTCTAGCTGGCTTAGTAAGTTCAATTGAGCCTTCAGTTGCAGTGTATTGAAGCCATTCGTACTCCCTTTACGAAGCTTAAGCAACCTTTCAAAATGCTCATATACATCTAGATTTTTGTTAGCGGATTTGTCTACATGGTAAATTTCTGTGGCTTCAAAACCATAGTACGTGTTGTTACTTTTCTTAAAAAAAAGAAAATCCATGTCACAAGTTAGGTTTCCTTGAGGCCAAGTGAGAGTGCGCCAATTCCAAAAACTGAAAGGCGTTTGACCACAATTTTTCTGCAATGAACCACCTAACGCTGTTTCATACCATGTTTCGTATTCCCATCGCTGTCCATTATCTAAGGTCGGTTCTTGTGTTGTAAAGTCGATATTTGTCACTGGGATATTATTCCCACTTTTAAAATTCAGCTTTACTGGCCATTCGATAACATCTTTATTCTTATGATTTTTCTCGAATACTAAATGTATAACCTCACCGGTTTGATTGTGATAGCAAATCTGAGGCCAAATATATTTCACTCTTTTCTCTAAGCAAAAATCATTGACCCAAGTTTCGAAAACCTCTTTCTTACTTGTATGTAAAACTGCTTTCATTTAATCCCACTCTTCCAATGTGTCACTTGTCAATGTAGCTGCGTTGTCAAAGAACATTACTAATTTCTCGTCTTCTTGGAGGACTGCTGGTGGTAACTTGGCCGCAACATCTAAAATAGTTTGGTAATCTTGCTTTTCCCAACAGACGTTAAAACCAGCCCTTAAAGCTTCTATTCTTGGCTGCTTTATCTTTTTCATTTCTTTTCTGTAGTGTTCAAAATCACGTAGCAAACTCTTAAGTCGTAATTTTCTGAGATCTTCCTCTTGTTCTAAATCGGGGATATACCACTTTTCCTTATGCTGAGATTTTAGATCGTCATTTGTAGCTTTCTTTCCCCCTAGCTCGATTGATTGAAGTAGCTGTTCAGGTATATCTTCAACCCCATCATATTGAAGAAAGTTTTGCTCTAGCAAAGTTGAAAGCTCCAATCGAACTTCATTTTTCTTCCAACCGGAAAGCTCGTTCATGAAAAGTGGGTGAATTTCTGAGTAGGTTTTTGGTTCTTTAAGTGTTCCTCTCAGCCATTCAATAGCACTTTCTTCATCTTCAACAAAAATAGAGTATTGTTTAATTCGAGGTTGTTTCGCTCGCTCTTTATCATAAGAAACTGATTGTTCGACAGTAAAATACATTCCATCACGTTCAACAAAACGGTTTGATAGCTCTAATTGAAATTCGTAGCTAGATATCGGGACTCTTTTATTTGCTCTGATGAAAAACGCAACAACCTGGTCAAACAGTATCCGAGGATCACGCTCTGGCACTTTTATCATTTCGCCATTTTGTACTTTCGACAGTGGCAGAAACCTGAGGTGATTCTCAATAAACTCCCAAACGGACTGTTCATTAGAAGCGATTTGGACTGACTCAAACACAGAGTTATCAGATTTATAAGCTGAAATAACCAAGTCTTGCTTTACTGCCGTTGTCGTAGTTACCGCCTTAAAACTACCTTGCTTTTTATCTAGTGCTGAAACGTTGGCAACAATAAAACCAGCTTCTGTAAGTGATGACTGGATACTGTTCCAGACACTTGCTTTGGTATTGGAGAACTCAATCGTTATCCAGCGCCCTGGCTTAAGCACCCTATAAGCTTCTTTAAAGCAAGAGTACATTAGTGAACGATAGTCGTCCAAAGACTTACTCTGAGCTTTATTTTCAATTGCTTCTTTATGGTTATTCGTAAATAAGTTCATCCAGGACTCTGAAATATAATTTAGCTCTGAATACATTATATTGCTACCAAACGGAGGATCGATGAATATATAGTCCAATGAGTTATCTTCTAAAAGAAGCTTTGAGGCACTACCTGTATTTACCAATTGACTTTTGGAGACTTCTTTCAGAGAAGACGTGATAATAGGTAATTTCTGCTTACGAATTCCGCTGAATATATTTTTCTCTACAGGTAAGGATGATGCGTAAAGGGTTCCGGACTGATAGCCCGTTAAAACCGGTTTCTTTCCCTTACCTTTAAATATCAAACGGCTCATAATAGTACTATGTGTTAAGTCATAAGAATTAATCAAAAATGATAGTGCGCTTTTAATTCTTTTAGACTTTAACGAAATATTTTTTCTTAACCCAGAAAGGACTATCAAGTTTCTCCTGGTGTAAAAATCTTTGATCAGTTCTACACCATGTGAAGCCTTTGGCTGTTTTGTATTATAGCCATCAATGAGAGAATTTTTAGGTATGTAAACACCGTCATCAATAACATAATTATCTATACGTTCAATAATACCAAAATCATAATCATCCGGTTTTTTTTCGTAACGTTTACCTTCATAAGTATAATTAATTAAAACTGGTTCTTGCTTCGCCTTTCTAACAGATTTACCAGTATCAATATCTAAACCTCTGGTATATACACGCTCAAGTTTTTTCTTTGTCAATGTAGCAGCACATTCTGGACAAGAAAATGAATCTAATAGTTTATTATTCTCGAAATCTACCGCTGTATGGTAGAAGTTCACCTCTGCACTACACTCACTACACTCAAAAACGTCAGACCAAATAATATAATTAACAATCCCCAGTTGACCATTTTCATGTTTTGTTGAATACAGCCATTCGAACTCTTTTTCAGTTTGGTCAAGCAAATCTTTTGCTTCTTGCTCAAAAGTTTCAACATCTAGTGGAGCATTATAATTATACGCAATAAAACTTGCGGCGGGTGACAAATCATTATTCAATGCATGACGCTCACCTAATTCACTAATTTTAATTCTTTCGTTGCCGAGACCATCAGCTCGCTGGAAAATACCTCCGTCTTGATCAACTTCGTAACCTAACTCTTCTACTATGCGGCGGTTACCACACAGCTGAGCGGCAACACCAGTCATACCGGTTCCACAAAACGAGTCCATTAGAATATCACCAGGATTAGTAAAGTGAAGAATGTAGCGCATGATTGCCTTATGAGGAACTTTCGTATGATACGAATGGGCATCATAAAATAATCCACTTCGACCTTCACTGACATCTACAGCAAAAGGCTCTCGATGGTACTCTTCATTTGAATTATCTTTTTGTGACTCCCATAACCCTACAAAGTCACTCAACCAAGGGTTAGGACAAGCAGTATAATATGGTGGATCAGAAAGCTCTAAAATGGCTTCATCAGTACCAATCGGAAAGCCTTCAATGGCTCTAAATTCTGGATCTTTTAGTTTTTCACGCAGCAGATCAGTAAAATGGGTACGTCGAGCTTCTTCACTTTCAAACGTCATCCCCAGGCACTCTACCGGGCCAGAGTCTTTTTTTTCGTTTTCAGTACCAAACAGGTTTTCTTGTATCATAGTTCACTCACTTTAGAAGCCAGTAACTACTGGCTTCTAGTAATTTAGTTAGAATTGGATTAATCAATAATTATTCGCACTTTGCTGCTGTCTTTGCCTTTGCAATGAGTATTAAGCAGTTCTTCAAAGCGAGCTTTAACATCATCCAATGTTTGCGGCGTTCCTTTACCTAAACTTACAACGAGATCCATCGTTGAAATTTTCACCTCTTCAAGACCTGAAAGGGCCTGGTTTACGCCTGCAATAAACTCTTTACTCACAGGAGTTGATAAACTTCCTGAATTAATGAAAGCATTGATTTCACAGCGTTGCACTTCCGACAATAGATCCAGTTGCAAGAACGGATCGGCTAGCGTCGATTTTAAACTTTGGGTCCATTCAGACAACATCTCGGTTAACTGGTTATCTAACTGAGCTAAACGTACACTTGCTGAAGCTTTACTTCCTTCACTGCGCGGTGAGAAGTTAACTGGGTTTGGCGTCAACTCAATTGTTTTAGGGTCTATCGACTCAGCAACTTGTAAAGAGGCCCAATCTGACCTCCACTGTTTAACCTGCTCTGCAGGAAGTAATGAGATACCAGACAATGCTTCTAACGTTTGCAGACGTTCATCGCCGATCAGTGCTGCTTTCTCTTTATCCTGCTCCATTGTTAAACGAGCCGATTCGTACAAAGCAACATAGCGCTGAATATACGCTTTTTTAAGCTGTCGCAGATTTGCTAGCTGCGCTTGCTTAAAGCTTGACTCTAAGCGAGTGGTTTTATCTTCAATACCATTTCTAAGTGCTAGCGCTGCATCTCGCACATCAGATTGCCACTCATCATTCTCATCGAGAATGAGCTGAGCTTCTTTAAGATATTGAGCGTATTCAGCGAAGCTATCCACCACTTCCGAAAGTTGTTTAAAGCTCTTCCACTCTTTCAAAGTTTCGGCGTGCTCTACAATTGACTCCGCCGACTCTTTGAAGTTCTTAAGTTTACCTGGTGTATTAAAACGCTGCAGAGACTCAAGGAATGTTTTTGTTTTACCCAAACGACCTGCTAACAATGTCGCTTCGTTTTCAGTAAGGACATGGTTGCCCCACAACATAAGTCGCTGTTTTACGAGCTGCTGATCATGAACGAGAGACTTAACTAACTTTTCAATCTCTTGCCCCATAGTACGAACAACACTGTCATCACCTTGTTGGATTGAAGTCGCTAAGCCCTCATTCATTCCAAGTAATTCAAGGACAGCTTTAATCACACTAACATTAAAGTCTTTTGGTGCTTGGATGTGTTTGAAGTTTGTCAATGTTTCAAAGTCGATTCCTTTAAGTGCATCAACATCACTTGCAGTAATGACTTTGCCCACCACAGATAGCTCTATCTCTCCGGCATGAACTAACGTTGCTAAAATCACAAGTAGCCATTCAGGTTCCAATCTGTAAGTGCCTGGTTTGAAATATAGGCGAGCGTGAACAGCCTCTAGTAGTTCACTTTGATTAACGACTTGACCGTGACCTTTTGCTTCTAGCAATTCCAGTACTGCTTGAGCATAACGCGAGCTTCTTGGTTTTAGCTTATCACCATCAAGTAGTTCAAGCGCATCAAGTACAGCGGTAGCACGTTTGGTTACAGCGCCACCAGCTAAATAGCTCAGTACATCTTTGCTTGCGACACTGATGGTATCTTCTGTAATACGCTGTGAAAACTTAGGATATTCTGGAGCAAGAGACTGAAAGTAACCTTCTAGAATAAAGCTTGCTACTGCTTCGAAGATGTCTTTAACACTGCCATGGTCACTATCTGCGATACCGGTGATATCGCGAACAGTTGCTCCCTTCAACCAGTCCATGATTGGCTTAGACTTACCATTGTACTGAACTTCAAATGCGTCTTTGATATTGGCTCTAATCCATTTAATCATCTCACCAAGGTAACCGTCCGCTTTGATCTTGTATGTCTGCTGTGCACTGCCTGTCGCTAGTGAACGTAACGCCACAGATGCCGCATAGTTCTTTAGAGATTGATTAAACTCTTCACTACGGTTCTTTAGAACAAACTGCACTTCATCTTCACGGATAAACTCTTTCTTTTGCTTCGGCGGGTTCTCAGGCTGGATAAAGTACATGTAGTAGTCTAGCTGAGGTTTCGCGGTTTCACGCTCGTTAGGAGAGCCAAGGAACAACCAACCAGGACGGCTAACGTTTCTGTCTAACCACTTAAGTTCATGCTGCCACATCGCTGTTTTTGATTGTTGAGAGTCTGTTTGCTCTAAGATCTCTAGCATTGCCGCTCTGTAAGCAGAGTTGATACTATCTGGAGACAAGCCTGCGGCTTTTGCTTCAATATGTGCATCAAAGTCTTCGGTCTTTTTCAGATCCAGATAAAACTGATCGTTGGTTTTGTTCTTAGAGAAAAACTGACCATTAACAGTACGACGAACCTTAGTGAGAACAGTGACAATGTGATTCTCTAAGTTCTTACTCTTATCGCCAGGCATGATCTCAATGTTCTTCAAATACAAACATAAAGAGTCACGTAGTTCAGCTGCTGTTGCCCCCATCTCAGCATAAATATCGCCTACAGCCATACGGTGGATCGCAAGGCCAGCAACTAATCGTTTGGCAAACTCTTTCTCACCTGGAGTTGGGTACGCTTGATCAATGCGATCTACTAGAAGCTCACCTGTTTCAATGACTTGACCAACCTCTGGGTTAGTCTTCATGCTTGGCTCACTGCTTAGCTCGTTCCAGTAGGTATCATAAGAAAAGATCCCCGGTACATCTTGAGGAACTTCGTCTTCCATCAATTCTTTCATCTGACGGGAAAGACTTTTCAGTACTTGACGATTTTCAAGACCAGCCATTCGCACTCGCTCGAACGTGTTGATGTAATCTGGGTGCACAGGGAACATGCGAACAAATTCGTCTAAGCGCTCGTTCATTTTGTCGTAATATGGCGTAAATTTTTGCAGATACTCGCGAATCCATTCCTGCTGTTGAGCATCTTTCTTTAACAAGCGCTCAGCAACAACATACTTGATATCTTCACGAGCAATCAGTACTTGTTCTGCACGGTCACGAATTCGTTTTACTTCCTTAGATAGAAACTCTAGCTGCGTGCTATCAAAAATCGCTTCCTGAACACCAGCCATAAAGCGGAAGCGAGTCCCATCAATAACCTCACCAATAACTCGAAGAATCGCGATGTCTAACGGTAGCTCCTGTTCATTACGAGAGCGAAAATAATCTAGCATCTCATCACAAACCAGAAGCAAACCATGATCTGGATATTTTTCATGGAATGCGGCCATCATCTCTTCGAAATAAGGCTTGTGGCTTGAAGAGATTTCGGTCATTGGAGGGAATTGATAGTCCACCCCCATACCGGCTAAGCCATCAGTCAAGTTTTGTGTAACGATATCAGTCAGGGCCATTTTTGATGCACCGATTTCAAATCGAATAACTTTAAACTTACCCGCTATCTTGTTTGCTGCACTACGAACAACATCATTTGAAATATGGCTTGCTAAGTCAGGGAATTCTGCGACTGCGGAGATAACGGACATCAAGTGAGACTTACCTGAACCATAGTTACCCACGATCCAAAGCGCTTTGTTATCGACTGACTCATCATATTGAAGTTGTTCAATAATGACATTACTCAGCTTCTGAGACATCTTGTCTGAAATCACATATGACGAAACCAAGCCTACTGCTTTATCATGGTCACTTGAGGTCTTAAGCTGAATGTTAGCAGTTACTGATTCGAACTGAATCAAGTCGCCGTACTTCTTCATTTCATTACTCCGTTGCAGGCGTCAATCACCTGAATATCGTTTAATTCTTTTAATGGATAAGTTTTATAATCTGGCTTACCTGGTTTTGAGTAAACCACTGACGTTTCTGTTATCTCTCCGGGCCATATGGCTACAACAGTCTTAGACTTAGCTATCCATTTTAATAACCTTATTGGATCAGTCTCTAAAGCCGGCTCAAACAACACATTAAGCTTTGTTAGCCAGATAGAACTTCCGCTATCGTTGGCAATTTTGTCAACTTCAAATTCAAGTCTCCTAACTCTCTCTCTCATCGACAAACTAACTAGCTTACGAGCAAGCTCTTTAGAGAGGTTGACGAAACCAATAGAGTTGTTGAGAATTTCGGCCTCGATCTCGCGACGAAAATCCTCAGGGATTACCACAAATACTAACTTGAAAGAGCGATACTCTGCTTCTAAACATGCATTTTGAACATGTTGTAACAATTGCTCTGCCAGGCGAAAACTAGTAATAGATGTACTCATGAACAGTCCTTACCGTCTAGACCACGTTTATCAGCCAGATAACCGGGTGCCAACTGAATGTTTTCGACACCAAAAATCGATTCTACTTCCTTGAGTGCTAAATGATATTGGTTGGAATCAAGAGCATGCGTTCTTGAGCAATCCACCGACCAATAACGGAGAAAATAGCCAGCGAGAGCTGCTCGTATTTCAACTTTAAGCTCACCATTAGTCATTGCATAATCAAGCTCTATCGCTTCTTTAAATGAAGCATTTGGATGTGGTATCAATGTCAAATCGACAACCCTATTCCATTGCTTATCTGAAGATCGGGATTGAGTTTCACCTATTGGAGTCCTAACGATGGATAGTTGCTTAAAACGAGTTGCAACAAAGTCTCTAAAGCTTGATGAATCACGGTCATACGCTCGAACATGCCATCGTTTACCATTATTGACTAATGCATGAGGAACAATAATTCTCTTCTTACCCCCTGATGACAAAGACACGTATTCGCATTCAACAGCTGACCTTTGAGTGATCGCGCGCATCAATGTCGAAATCACATCTGCATTCGGATGGACAAGACTCAGATTGTCAATACAAGATGAACTGTGTACTACAGGCGATGAAATTCCGTCACCAAAACCTTTAGCTAAACCGTACAGGATGGATTCTGGTTCATGTTCAAACAGCGCTTGAAAACTATCTAACCGATGATAAGACTTTGTCTGGTGGATCAGCTCCATATTAGCCGGAGCCAAATCCTTATATGTTGCGAAGTCCCTAGTTGCTGCTGCTAAACTAGTCTGAAATTTGTCTATAAGATCCGCTCTACTAACCTCACCAAAATAACTCAAACTGAAGTCTATAAAAGCCAACCTTTCGCGCTGAGCATGGGACAGCTCATCAAGTTTTTTCATTTGGAAAATTATGTTGTTTATCATTGTTAAAAATATATAACACCACACACAATGATGCAATCAAAATGATTGCATCATAGCAACCATATTGACCACACCATTTATCACTGTTACTCCACCAGCTTAACGCCTAAAGAAACACGCTCCCCATCACTCTAAGAGCCTCATTAGTAACAAGGCGACCTCCAGTATTTTATTCTAAAAAAGGAAACACTCATGCAAATTTCACAACACAATAGACCAAGCAACACATCAACAAACCCAATAAAATTAATCACTTACACCAAACAAAAAAATCAAACCACGCACGGTCCTTATCCAATGGTCTGAATTTTTCTTATTTATTGAAGAAACACTCTATGATTTTAATGAATTCTAAAAGAGAGCTCTGGAGGTTGCTAAACGTAATCCACTAGGCGGGTGCAATAAAACAAAAGTAACCATGACTTTGCTAATGAGCATCAGCACGAATGCCCGTTAAGATTTAGGATCTGGTGGTAATGACCAAGGTTTTTCTGAACACTGTTTAAATATGGTTCGTTATTACCGCCAACATAAATGAGATGAGAACAAGCACGGTACGCTCTTTTGGATGAGATCGCGATATACAAATACAAGAGAGAGGCGAATCGTTCGCCTCTCTCTAGTTCTAGGTGGTGTGTTTTTTTGCTCGCGGTTACTTAACACAGAATCGCTTGGTGCTCACTTCACACTTACTTATTTCGGTGAGAGCTATCATTTTCTAATTCCACGCTTTCCCAAACACACTTCCATCCAATCATCAATTTCACTATCAACCAAAGCAACAGCTCTATCACCTAAGTTTATTGATTGCGGAAAGTTATTATCGTTCATCTTACGGTAAATAGCTGAACGACTCAGAGCGATCTTTTGCATTACTTCTTTTAGTTTTAGAAATCTCATGGGATATCCTCCTATGCAGTGTGTTCCCATGGGATTGACTGACACATCGAAAACCGTTTTTATCTCCAATTATTTACCTACTGAATTTTGCATATTAAGTGAATCAACTAGTTTCCAATTATCAAACACGTCCCAAGGCATTAAGATTCGATAACCACACAAAAGGGCTCACTTGCTGGTACAGCCAGCAAGTGAGCCCTTATTATTACAACTGACGACTCGCCGCTGCGAGAGCGTATCTATACGCGGCATCTTTCCCTGCAGAACAGGCGGCGACTTTTCTCACCTCAACACGCTTCTCCGTGCTTCTTTCATCCACCAGCCGCCAAAGATCTTCATTAGCTATCAGATCTTTATTTGCCTTTCGCCAATCTCGTTTCTTCCAACCGTCTAGCCACTCATTAAAGCCTTTGACGCAATAATCGCTGTTTGAATAGATAATATCGCCGTCTCTCGCACTCTTTAACCCAAAAGCAAGCGCCGATAGATCTAGATAAGCCTGGTCTGCTACATAGTCAATATACTCCCAATCTTCATCATCAATACATCCATCAGCATCGAGTGCTATGTACGCAATACCACCAACAAGACGACCTCTTAGCTTTCTAACCATGGCCGCTTCTACATAAATTTCTATACTCATTGTCATACTCTCCAGAAACTAAAAAGCCGATACATTCTCTGATTCGGCTTGGTTGTTAATAACTTGCTTTACAGCGATTTCTACATAACAACGGCAAGTAAGTTTTTTTTTACCTGTCTCTGGGCACGCTTTCTTTCTACCCTCCAATTCCTAACAAGCCTGATTTAAAACCCTTTCAGATATATTTCATCAGTACGCATACCCAAACAGATAGCTTAAGGAGCTCTTATGCGTACCCCAAATACTGACCATGACTACCCCTTTGAGACTTCAGAACTCAATGAACTGCTAGAGCGTGCAGCCGAGGCGCTGGCTGTGAAATACAAACGTGAAGGCACCTTCACTAAGCCAACCAATGTCAAAGAGTACTTAAAGCTCAAGTTAGGAGCTCATGACCGAGAAGTGTTTGCCGTGATGTTTCTTGATAACCAACATCAATTGATCAGTTTTGAAGAGCTGTTCTTTGGCACGATTGACGCCGCTTCGATTTATCCCCGTGAAGTATTGAAGACAGCACTAAACCACAACGCTGCCGCGGTGATTTTTGCCCACAACCACCCTTCCGGCATTGCTGAGCCTAGCCAAGCCGACAAACGCATTACTCAGCGACTTATCGACGCTCTAAAGCTCGTGGATATCCGTGTCTTAGACCACATCGTGGTTGGTGAAGACTGTGTCTCATTTGCTGAGAAGGGATTGATATGAGTGAGTTTATTGTTCCCGGACTTAGTGATGAGCTCATTACTCCAATGCATTGCTTTCTTGATGCCCTCCTATTGGACAGCACCATTCCTAATACAGCTGAGCGTTTGGCGTTAAACATTCGTTCTCAAGAGACTGACCAACGATTTCAGCCCATTGAAATTCAACTAGAACGCACATCCAGTGATTCGCCCTGGCAGCTTCGCTTTATCGCAACCTTTGATGTTGTCATCACAGGCTCGCCACAAAAAGAGTTATCGCTGTATTTCAACTTCGCAGGGTGTTGGTTCTATCACCCTGAAATTAAGCAGTGCAGCTTACAACGGCCAGAAGTACAAATCTTACTCGCCAGTTGGCTTAAAGCAGTCACTCGCTCGCTCATCGCACACTCTGCAATCTCAATCGACATTACCCCCATTCGCTAATCTCCATTTCCCTCAAAGAGGTCACTATGAATCAAGCTGCTAAACTGGCTATGTTCGCATGCAAGCGAGCCAAGCCTTCACACCAACTCAAAGACTTAATCAAACGTTCTATTCATGATGTTAATTACCGAGGACGGCTAACTATCCGATTTAAGGACACCAGTTACCACCCGAAAGATGGAGGGTTTCATCCTGTCTCTATCACTATCGATATTAAAGACAGCCATATTGCCATTAGTGAGATAACGGACCGCGTTTATGTGGGTGACGTGACACCGGAACTGGTTCCCGACCTTACTTTTGATTTTGCTAACAACGTCGCTTTCGCGCGCTTTAGCGGCTGGCTGGGCATGCACCTACAAGAAACCACGGAGCTGTATGAAATGTGGGAGTGTAACTTTCTAGCTTATGTAGCAATGGACGCTTACAACCAAATTCAGATTAAGTGTGGCTAACAACCAAAGCCAATCCACTTACTACCCCAGAACACTCCCCTTCCCTTACCAAACATTCAACAAAACCACCCGCATAGAGCTAAGCCGATGTCTGCTTCCCATATTGTTAAAACGGGAAGCTTCAATCCCTTATTGCACAAGAGGTTCTCGATATCGTCGGCTCTGTGCTTCCCAAAACACCCTTCTACAGACAAAAAAGGAAGCAGATTATGGCTGAGGTCCAAGCAATCAAAAACGATGACACCATACGCCTGATTGGTCATTTGCTGAGTATTCGTTGTCATCCACAAATGGCCGATGTATGGAATATCGGATTAAACCTGGCACTGAGGATTTCTGATTTGTTATCGATTCGCTTTGAAGACATTCATGGTGACCGACTTATTATTCGTGAAAGTAAAACTGGCAAACTGGCAAACATTCAGCTCAATACCAAAGCGCAGCAGCATGTTGCTAGATTAAGGGAGCAACATCCCGACCACATCTATTTGTTTCAATCCCACCGATGCCAACAGTTGAAAAACAAACCACCGCAGCCAATCACGCGACGTGCTGTGTCCATGGCATTTCAACAAGTAGGCCAAGAGCTAAATATTGCGCTAGGGACTCACTCGATGAGAAAGACGCGAGGCTACTTTCTTTACCAATCCACAAAAGATATAGGCCGTGTCATGAAAATGCTTCGTCACACATCTGAGGGCGTCACGCTTCGCTATATCGGTATCACTCAAGATGAAGTCGATAAAGACTTTGTTTCTCTTGAGCTTTAAGCCTGGTCGTTTAGTGAGGGGGCGGGACCCTCAATCCCTTATAAACATTAGTCTCAGAGCCTTTTTGAGTTTCGCGATTATTACATTTGAGAGCAAATAACATGAACCCATATCACGCAATAGGAAGCTTTGTTGTAGGTAGCTTATCGAAAAGCTTAATCCAAAACTTATTCTGGAAAACCAATCACCCAATCAGGGGTAGCATTGTGTATTGCGATCTCGCATTTGGATATGCTGAGCATTCGGGTGTCTACGTGGGAGATGGACGTATCATCCATCGTAATGGCAAAGGTCTTACCGAGGCCGTATCAATTCATCAATTCCTGGCAGATACCACAGCCCTTTCCATTTACGTGAGTTGCAATGCTCAGGGCCATTCCATTGGTAGTGAGTTTACTGCTCAAATTGCAGAAGCCATGCTTGGCGTGCAAACAGACTATTCCCTGCTAAGTGAAAACTGCCATCAGTTCTGTAGCTACTGTCTAAGCGGTGACATCTTCTCAAACACCTTCACATTGACTCAGCTTAAACGTGACGCTCGTGAGCACATTCAAGCGAGTCAGTGGCGTGTATGGGACTTAAGGCATCGTCACAAAGGATAAGCAAATCATCTTTCTCAACCAAACAGGTCCGCTTGCTGTATTTCATAGTAGGCATTTTTGTCATCTGTCTTTCAGCGCATAAAAAGGCTAGGTCTCCCTAGCCTCATTACATATCAACTCAAAATTACCTAACATTCACTGCGCTCTGCTAAGCGAGCTTCCATCCACTCATTTACCTCAGATTCCACCCATGCCACAGCTCTACCACCAAGAGGTACACTTTTAGGGAATGAACCCTCAACCATAAAATTGTAAATGCTTGAACGCCCTAGACCTGTCATGTTAATCACTTCTTTTAATCTGATAAATCTCACTGGGAAATCTCCTATGTTCTTCTTCCTCGTAGGATTCCGTGTTATGTGATTATTTAATGGATTCTCTTGCCAACCCCATGATTAAGCTAAAAGCACAACAAGTACGACGATTGGTACGTGATTCCTAATAGGAGTTTAAGGCTTTTGTCTCGCAGAGCTCATTTATGGTTCTCTCTTGATCCTGCTACATCCAAATGAGCGTATCCCTTCTCCAAAATTCTTCGTCTCTCTTTTGGCCAAATAACACATTCGGAAAAGTAAGGCGTCATAGTTACTCTTTGTGTCATACCTATTTTGTACAACTCTGAATTTATTATTATTAGGGAAATGAACTAAGCCTCTCATACCACAATATGAATACCCTAAAGCGTCAGACCATGCTTCTTGAACCAATACCGCTAAGCTTTTTTGGGGCTCAGGGCTGGTAGAATAGTGACCTAAAGATCGGAAGTTTTCATTACTCATTAGAATAAACATATGATAGTGATCATTATTGCCACTATCCCTTTCTCTGCACCATATATTAAAAGCCTTATTTCCTTTCTTAACATGATGAACTCTAGTTTTTTCCTTTTTTTTCTCTTCCAAAGTAAAATCAATCTTCCTCTGAAATATCCTTCTAAACTTTGTTATATATGAAATATCTCTATCCTGCTCAAGATCTTGAGGAAATCGTAGAACAACACTAAAAGCAATAACCCGATTGTGTTCAGTTGTGACATAATCAAGAAGTTCTTTCGACTTTATCAGGTAAGGCTCGTAGTATTCCCTTTTTGGATTAAGTTTTATATCGTAAAAGAACTCTCCCTGGTAAATTTTCGGTTCCCTTACTCTTATCCCTTTCTCTTTCTTCATTCTCTTACCTATTAGATTATCTATCTCATAGGTTAGGTATATTGGTAATAATTTATTAGTTGTTAATACAGCTTAAGAATAAAACATATATAACTATATACCGACGGTTTATCAGCGACACTAAACTATATCAGGCCAGAGGCTTCGGTGCTTTATTAAGCCATAAGCTGCTCGGATACTCTGTCTAATTGTTTCCACATATAGTACAAGACAGTGTCACCTTTGAACCTCGCTAGACTCAATAAAAAGCATCGCATATCCATACATAGTATCACCCACTAACAGACTTCCCCTTTTAAAAACAAGACTTACTACAAGAAACAACTTCAATAAACCATTGTAAAAACAACCTTAAATCACGATAATAACCAATTAAAAACACATAGAAAACTCAATAATAACTCTGTGTAATTTTAACATTTACGCAATAAGGAATGAGAAATGGATAGCAAGTTATCAGTTGAACCACCCAAGGCCAAAAGTGACAGGGAAGCAAATTTATATATCTCTTTACTAATTAAAAAGAAGAAATTGTACAGACGTAACACTAAAAACTTCATTAACCTACATATAGAACAAAAGAACAATCTTATAAAAAAAGCATTCCATGAATTAGCAGTAAATGATGCCAAACAATTGGCAAATGAGTTAAATAAAGAATATAAAGAAAATGACTTATTAGAAATAATAACACGTAGCTTTGACAAAAAAGATAGCCGAAAAGTAAATTGGCTATGGGGGTTTATTAGCTATAACTTTAGATATATAGAGAAAGAATTCCTCGACAATACTAAAAGTGACACCAGTGTATTCGATGCATTAGCTGTAGATAAAGAAAGCAAATATAATCAGGTAATTAATTACATAGACAAATTAAACATCAGCCCTCATGATTCAATGAATTTTTACAACGACTTAATAAAAGAGTGGAACTTTATCATTAAAGATAATTCACTCAAAAATTTCTTAGAAAAAGATCAAGATAGATTAAATGAAAAATCTATAGAATTAGTGAAATTCATAAGTAAAAACCATAGATTATATCCTGAAATTAGAGTGTTCAAAAATATTGAAAATACTCATCCTTATGACACTTGCTTAGCAGTGTACGACCTTATTAATGATGAGATAATTAAGGAAAACCTATTATTAAAATTTAGTAAGGCATGGAGTCAGTATAAATACAGAACCAAAAATAGTGGTAAAAAGCAATACACTTTTATTCTTCCACCTGACACCAAAAAGAAACTAGATAGAATAGTTGATCTTTCTGATAAAAATATAGGCGACACTCTAACTGATATCATTGAGAAAGCCTACCGAGAGCTTAGTTAGATATATCCGTTTTACAACTAAATCAAAGCAGTAGAGATGCAGTTCCTCGAATCATTAGAAAGAGGCTGCATCTTCCTTACAAGTTGGACTAAAAATCAAGCCGATTTCGTCGGTGATAAAGGAACAATATTCTCAACTGTCAAAGCCTGAAGCTTGTCGCCCCACGCCTGTAAAACGGCTAGTTGCTCATCAAGATAATCATGGTGATTATAAACTCGAAGCATACCCGGTAACTGGTGACCGACTGTCTTTTCAATCGCCACGATATCTAAACCCATTTCACTACAACGGCTGATAAAGGTACGACGCAAATCGTGGGGTGAAAAACGCTCTAGATCGGCTGGTAAGTTACGTTTGATCAATGCCCGTACTGCCGCAGGCTCTTGAGCTTTATCTAAAGTGAGCTGAGGCCAAACCAACTTCCATTTACTTGGAACACTTTCACGTTGCTCTTGCAACAACTCAATAAGATAATCACTGAGCGGTACTTTGCGACTGTCCGGACTTTTAGTATGTCGCTCTGCTGAACTGGCTGGTAGAGTCCAGACCTTGTTTTCTAGATCTAACTCACCCCAGCACATTTCTAGGACAGCACTGATACGTTGACCGCATCCCAACAAGAAACGTATTAAACGCACGTTAGAAGGAGCTGTACGCCACTCTCCTAAGCTAATTAGCAATATCTTCAACTCAGAAAAGCTAAGGTTTCGTTTTGTTACTTTAGATCCCCCTCCAACATCCTTTGCTTTAAGTTGTGGGGCCGGATGAAAATCAAGCATATTGAGGGCTAAGGCATGGTTAATCACTTGATTGATGATTTTATGGCAAGCACCGATAGCACCAGCCATACGGTTACCGTCTTTATCAACCTTCGCATCAAAAACCTTATTGAGATCATATATGCTTAAATCCGCCAATTTAACATTACCGATAATTGGCTTTATATCTCGATTGTAAATGGTTCTCGACTGAACGCCTCGTAATTGCTTAGAAAGACGCTTCTCATCAAAACTTTCAAATGCATCGTGAAAGGTCTTTGCCTCATCTTGTGCACGTTTTTCTTTATCAAGTTCAACTTTTGGATTCTTATTGTTCTCCAACCAACTCCGATAACGACCAGCTTCCACTCTTGCCTGCTCTAATGTCATACCCCGCTCAGGTTTTGACTGAACATATCGCCCCATAGAGATTTTTTCGTGTTTCTTTCCAATCTGAAACCGAAATGTCCATGTCATTGTACCGGTAGGACGAACGCGTATATTTAGCCCTTCAATTTTTTTATCTGGGATTAAGTACTCTTTATCTTGTGGCTTCAGAGCTTGTAGCGTGGCATTGCTGTTTATTCGTTTTGTCATTATAAGCAACTCTCTAAAATTCTGGGTACGGCTCGGGGTACGGCAATGATGAGGTTTTTATTGTACCCATAAAGACTTTAATGGACAATGAATCTAAACAAACCAATATAAGCCATTGATTTATATGACAACAACAAACATTAGTGGACGTTAATGGAATTATGTCACCATATACCCACCACATGGAAGCTGGCGTGCTATTGGAACGTAAAGCTTAGTCCACCAGCTTCAGACAAAAAAAAGCGAGCTCAATGGCTCGCTTTTTTTAATTTGATTCGTTTGCTTATTCCGCAGAAGTCTTCTTGCTGACAAAACCTAGCTTCTTACCAATCCATGCGAGTAAGATCATTGAAACCATGATCGCGAAGAAGTTTGAGCCTGCTTCTGGGTATTGCGCTTTAATAAACGCAGAGTGACCAAACGCACCTACGAAGAAACACGCCAAGCCAACTAATGGGATATCTTCTGATACCGGATTATTTAGGTACTCTTGGTAAAGAGCTTGTACAGCCAGTACGAGTGCAATCAATGGGAAGATTGAAAAAGACACTTCACTCATGGTCAACCATGACAACAAAGCATCACCACACATACCTGCAACCAGTGCCAAAATCAGCGTTTTCTTTTCAGATTTATTTCCATTCGACATTATTCTATCCCGCCTTTTAATCGGTTACGTTCACGTTCTTTGCGATACCAATAGGCCCCTTTGGCTATCATTCGCAATTGCATGATCAATCGCTCGGCGAGTTCATCGCGCTCACGTCGATCTAAATCTAAAGCTTCAGCCCCCGAACTGAAAACCAAAGTCACAGACGCTTCTGCTTGAGTATACGCCTCTTCTCTGGTCACGCCGGTGCTCATTAAATACTCGGTTAATTCTGCCGCAAAATGCTGGATTTCTCGAGCAACAGCGGTACGAAATTCAGCAGAAGTGCCGGAGCGCTCACGCAACAACAAACGAAAAACGTTCGGACTACTTTCAATGAATTCCATAAAGGTTTCGACCGAGGTACGAATTACGCTACCTTCTTTCACAATACGTTGACGCGCCTGACGCATCAGTTGGCGTAGTAGCAAACCGCCTTCATCAACCATGGTTAAGCCTAGCTCATCCATATCTTTGAAGTGACGGTAAAAAGAAGTCGGTGCAATCCCTGCCTCTCGGGCGACTTCTCGCAAGCTAAGGCTGGAAAAGCTGCGATCCGCACTTAATTGACTAAATGCCGCATCGATCAATGATCGACGTGTCTTCTCTTTTTGCTGTGCGCGGATTCCCATCGATTTCATTCTTAACTTGCTCTTTTTCTGTAGGGTACAAGAGCCTCAATATAACGCAATTTGCTCCTACGGAGAAAGATATGTTGCTTCGCTCGCTCTGAGCGCCGAGAACGTTACTATTGGCATGCATCTAATTGCAATGTTCTCGATGCAATTTATAGACATACAACATACCAAATCATCCTTTTGGTCGATTCTGCGTGATCACTTCCACTCTCTAACAGGCATGACGTGTACCAATAGGGTAAATGAGTTAAAATCGCGCTAAAGCAATGTTAAGCAAATATAACAAGGAAGGCATCATGGCGCATGTTAATCACTATGACGTGATCGTAATCGGTAGTGGCCCTGGCGGAGAAGGGGCTGCAATGGGATTAACCAAAGCGGGACTGAATGTTGCCATTGTCGAGAAAGAAAGCAGTGTCGGCGGCGGTTGTACTCACTGGGGTACTATTCCATCAAAAGCACTGCGTCATGCCGTTAGCCGCATCATCGAATTTAATAGCAACCCGCTATTTTGTCGAAACAACACCAGCGTTCATGCAACATTTTCTGACATTTTAGGTCATGCTAAATCGGTCATTGATAAGCAAACTCGACTTCGTCAGGGCTTTTATGACCGTAACTCATGCACACTTTTGTTCGGAACCGCGCGATTTATCGATAACTACTCAATTGCAGTGATGCAAAGCGACGGTACAGAAGAAATCTATTCTGCGGATAAGTTTGTCGTCGCGACGGGTTCTCGCCCGTATCAGCCTAACGACGTAGATTTCTTGCATGAGCGCATCTACGACAGTGATTCCATTTTGAGCCTGAAACACGACCCTCGCCATATCATCATTTACGGTGCGGGCGTTATAGGTTGTGAATACGCTTCTATCTTCCGCGGCCTTGGAGTGAAAACCGACCTTATCAATACCCGCGACCGCTTGTTGGAGTTTTTGGATAACGAAGTGTCAGATGCGCTGTCTTACCACTTCTGGAACAGCGGTGTGGTAATTCGTAATGATGAGACCTATGAAAAAATCGAAGGCACAGAAGATGGCGTGATTATTCACCTACAATCTGGCAAGAAGATGAAGGCAGACTGCTTGTTGTATGCGAATGGTCGAACAGGTAACACCGATAAGTTGAATTTGGGTGCAGTGGGTCTGGAAGCGGACTCTCGCGGACAACTAAAAGTAAACCGTAACTACCAAACCGATATCGAACACATTTACGCTGTAGGCGATGTCATCGGTTACCCTAGCCTTGCAAGCGCCGCTTATGACCAAGGGCGATTTGTCGCACAAGCCATTACGAAAGGTCAGGCAGAAAACTACCTGATTGATGATATTCCAACGGGTATCTACACCATCCCAGAGATTAGCTCTGTGGGTAAAACCGAGCAAGAGCTAACAGCTGCGAAAGTACCGTATGAAGTAGGACGCTCTTCGTTCAAGCATCTAGCTCGTGCACAGATCGCAGGGAAAGACATCGGTAGCTTGAAGATATTGTTCCATCGTGAAACCAAAGAAATTTTAGGGATTCACTGTTTTGGCGAACGTGCCGCGGAAATTATCCACATCGGTCAAGCCATTATGGAGCAAAAAGGCTCAGCGAATACCATCGAGTATTTCGTCAATACCACCTTCAACTATCCAACAATGGCCGAAGCGTATCGTGTCGCTGCGTTGAATGGTTTGAACCGCTTGTTCTAATCTATGCTTCTTGATAGCAGACAGAAAAACAGCAGGCTTGGACCTGCTGTTTTTATATCAACATTGTGCTAGGAAGGTATCCTTGTGCCATTGGTAGAGAAAGATAACCCCTAAACCAATACCCCGCATCAACATAAAGCTCGTCATTGCAAACCACAGCGCGTGATTTTCCCACTCGGCGAATAAGTAAAAGACAACGAAGAAACTGCTGGTCGCGACAAACATACTATTGCGCATGTCTTTGCCTTTGGTTGCACCGACAAAAATGCCATCCAATAGAAAGCACCACATCGACGCAAGTGGCATCACCACCAGCCAAGGTAGATACACCGCTGCTTGCTGTTGGACCGTCTCAATTGAAGTGATCATGGCGATCAACTCCGATCCCGCCAAACCAAAGAGCGCGGTCAGTCCTAAGCAAATAACCAAACTCCAAAAGAAAGTGCCGACAAGCGATGCACTCAATTGTTGCCTATCTTTGGCACCAATCGCCTTCCCGACCATGGCCTCCATCGCATAAGCAAAGCCATCCATGCCATACGAGATAATCATCAGGAAGCTCATCAGAACCGCATTTGCAGCGACAACCTCATCACCCAAGCTCGCGCCTTGGAACGTCATAAAGCTAAAAGCCGCTTGCAGACACAAAGAGCGTAAGAAAATATCGCGATTCAATTTCACGAATCGCCCTAAACCGTGTTGAGTGCTGGCTAGCAACTTTTGAGGTGATGGTAATTGCCTCTCTCGCCAGGTTTTCCAGACACACATGAGACCAAAACCCATGCCAGAGTAGTCAGCAATCACCGATGCCAGCGCAGCGCCTTCTCCTTTCCACCCCAAACCAATCACAAACAACAAATCGAGGGCAATATTAGTCACGTTGGTGATGATCACCATCCACATTGGTGCTTTGGAATTTTGCGTTCCGAGCAGCCACCCCAACAACACAAAGTTCATTAGCGCAGCGGGGGCACTCCACACACGGATAGAGAAATATTGCATACCGTAGTGTTTTACCTCTGCGCTGGCGTCACTCCAACCAAAGATCAAATCAGCTATCGGGGTATGGGCAATAAGGAAGACTAACGCAAACAGCAGCGCCATAAGTGAGCCTTGCATAAACACCAAGGCAAGTTGCTTTCGGTCTTCACCGCCATAGGACTGCGCCGCCAACCCAGTAGTCGGCATACGCAAAAAACCAAGCAGCCAAAACGTCACGCTGATCATGGTGCTGCCCAACGCAACACCACCCAAATACCAAGCGTGGTCTAGATGACCAATCACCGCAGCATCGACCAAACCGAGCAATGGAACAGTAATATTCGACAGCACCATAGGTATAGCTAAAGCTAAGACTTGGCGATGAACTTTTGGGTTAGATAAAAGAGAGAAGATTGAGTTTGTCACAGGCACCTCATCAGTAAGATCGACGAGTGTACCTGAGCGCTTAACGACTAGCCAATTACCACTTGATATGAACGAGTACTGGCGTGAGGCGATGCTTCAACATTGGAATCTTATTAAGCCAACGCTGCCAAGCTTTCCAACGAGAACAGAATCTATCGAATGGCGAGAAAGCTTTCACCCACTGTGCCCATGGTAACCATTGCAATATCTGTGCTGCAGGCGCTTCAAAGCCATGAGCATAACGATCAGAGCCAAGCTTTTGTCCCCACTTGGTTTCCGTTAAATCTCCTGCCAGCACCATACACAGTTCAGCAGAAACAAAATGTCGACCTAAGGTTTGAATAAATTTCGCGACTTGACGCTCTGTGCAATCGAGCAGTGCCATTTCACATAAAATGAGTACCGGTGCTTGCTCTGGAATGGCTAACGTCTCTAGCCACGACATTTCATCCACACTGCCACAGCGATGTTCATAACGTTCATTTTTGTGGAACAAACGCTGACGCCATACCAAATTTTCCGTCACATCCAGCTCTATCCAATGGCAACGTCCATTATCCAAACGATAAAAGCGGGTATCCAACCCCGCTCCGACATTGATTATCCAAGCATCGGGATACTGCTGTAAGAAGTGACTAACCTGCTGGTCACAAAGCTGAGTCAGCGTCACGTGCAGCAATTGCTTCTGCGCAATATCACCACTCAAACAATCCGGCGCCATCTTACAGCTCAAACACGCTTTAGCAGCTATCGGATCGTACACCAAGCCATTGTCGACCATGCTTTCACGGCTACGCAATAACAGTGGCTTTAATAAATGGTTAGGAACTTGATGTTTAGACTGAGACATGGGCATTTCCTGCGCCAGAGAGAAAACATAGACATTAATAAAGATGATAATGAATATCAATTACATTATCAAGCTTATAAATTGGTCAAAACAAACAAGGTCAAGATGATGAGCAAGCTTTTGGAGGAAGTAGAAAAAGAGAAAAGACAAAACAGCCCAGATGAACTGGGCTGCTTAAACACACTTACATCCAATCGGTATTGCGAATAATACCAACGGCTAAGCCTTCAATCGTAAGGTGCTGAGACGTTAAGTCCACTTGGATTGGGGCAAACTCTTCATTCTCAGCATGCAGTAATATGGTTGAACCTTTGCGCTCCAAACGCTTCACAGTCACATCATCATCAACACGCGCAACGACAACTTGACCGTCTCTCACATCTTGGGTTTTATGCACCGCGAGCAAATCGCCATCCATAATCCCGATGTCTTTCATACTCTCGCCATTTACACGAAGTAAGAAATCCGCTTGCGGTTTGAACATCGCAGGATCGACTTGGTAGTGCGCCTCTACGTGCTCTTGAGCCAGAATTGGCTCACCCGCTGCGACTTGACCAATCAAAGGCAAACCCTGCTCATCATTGGCTGCGTCTTCAAGCAGGATACGAATCCCACGAGAAGCGCCTGGAATAATTTCAATTGCTTGCTTACGAGCAAGCGCTTTTAGGTGTTCCTCTGCGGCATTCGCAGAGCGGAAGCCAAGCTCACGCGCAATCTCTGCACGAGTTGGTGGCATTCCGGTGTCGTCGATTTTACTTTTAATCAAATCGAAGACTTGTTGTTGGCGTGGCGTTAACGGCTTCATGTCTCACCTGTCTTTTTATACAGTTAACTGTGAGTATATCCAGTAAATGCTCAAATGAAAACCCAATTGGTTGTTTTTTAATTTATTTGTGGGGAGCTTTCAGCTTACCAATTAAGTTCATTCTTTATTCGTTTAAAACACCGACTTTTCAGTTAATCAAGTCAAAGCAATAACTTAGGGGTTCGACTAATTTACAGCCAATAAAATTAAAAGGTTTGACCAGTTTCTGGTATCCTTGCAGCGCTTAAATTTTATCGCCTAGGCTTATTTCTATTGCCGTACTCATCTCTTTTTATAGAGAAGACATGCAAAGCGGAAACTGAAATAAGGTTAGGCCTGTTTGAATACCTATTGAGGCTGTGAACTTTATGTCTTCTGGACAATCATTTTCACGTTCATTACTAAAACTACCTTTATCGGTACTGGTAAAGGGCACCGCAATCCCGTCGAACCCGATTGAAGATCTGAACATCGACCTAACTAAACCGATTGTATATGCCCTGCCGTTCCGCTCGAACGTGGATTTGCTGACACTGCAAAAACAAGCCATGAGCCTTGGTCTACCCGACCCGCTCAGCCCGCTGGAAATCAATGGCAAAACGCTGAACCGTTTCGTCTTTATCGCTGCGCGTCCAACTGTGATGAACAACGATAATGATGTCCCAACCGATTCTGTTTCTCTGTTCACTGACTTACTGGAACTGCACAAGCTGGATAGTGAGTTGGATGTTCAAATGATCCCTGCAACCGTGCTTTGGGGTCGTAAGCCAGGTAAAGAAGAGAACCAAAAGCCTTACCTTCAACCGATGAATGGTCCGCAAAAAGCCAAAGCGGTAATGGCGGCGGGACGCGACTGCTTAGTTCGCTTTAGTCCCGTGGTATCTCTGCGTTATATGGCAGACTCCCACGGTACCGACAGCGCAATTGCGCACAAACTGGCTCGCGTGGCGCGTATCCACTTCTCACGCCAGAAACTGGCTGCTTCAGGCCCAAACCTGCCACAACGCCAAGTGTTGTTTGCTCGTTTACTAAAGTCTCCAGCTATTGAACTGGCGATTGCTGACGAAGCCAAGAGCAAAAACATCTCGATTGATAAGGCACGTAAAGAAGCCCACGACATCATGGATGAAATCGCTGCCGACTTCTCCTATAGTCTGGTGAAAAACGGCGACCGCATCCTGAGTTGGTTATGGACAAAACTATACCAAGGTTTGCACATCAATAACGCCTCGACTGTGCGTCGTTTAGCGCAAGACGGCCACGAAATTGTGTACGTTCCTTGTCACCGTAGTCACATGGACTACCTGCTTTTGTCTTATGTTTTATACCATGAAGGCATGGTGCCTCCGCACATTGCGGCAGGCATTAACTTGAACTTCTTCCCGGCCGGTCCTCTTTTCCGTCGTGGTGGGGCGTTCTTTATTCGTCGTAGTTTTAAAGGCAACAAACTGTACTCAACCATTTTCCGTGAGTATCTAGCTGAGCTGTTTGCCAAAGGCTATTCAGTCGAGTACTTCAGTGAGGGTGGTCGTTCACGTACAGGTCGCTTACTGCAAGCGAAAACGGGTATGCTGGCTATGACCATCCAAGCAATGCTACGTGGTCTAAACCGCCCAGTAACACTAGTGCCGGTCTACATCGGTTACGAGCACGTAATGGAAGTAGGCACTTACGCGAAAGAGCTGCGTGGCAAACGCAAAGAGAAAGAAAACGCAGGGCTTGTACTGCGTACTCTGCGTAAACTGCGTAACTTTGGTTTGGGCTATGTGAACTTCGGTGAGCCAATTCAGCTCAACCAATACTTGAACGAGCATGCTCCTGAGTGGACGAAAGACATCGACAGCATGGGTGGTAACAAACCACAATGGATGAATCCTGTTGTGAACGACCTTGCTAATAAGATGATGACGCACATCAACGATGCGGCGGCGGCAAACGCGTTGACCTTGTGTGCAACCGCACTGCTTGCTTCTCGTCAACGTGCACTTTCTCGTGACTCGCTGATCAATCAGATTGAGTGTTACTTAAAGCTACTCAAAAATAACCCGTACTCAAGCACCTCCACTATCCCTACCGAAAGTGCTGAGGAGTTGGTCGATCATGCAATTTCGCTTGATAAGTTCGTGATTGAAACCGATAGCATGGGTGACATCATTTCGCTGGACCGTAGCCAATCGATCCTGATGACCTACTATCGCAACAACATCATCCACTTGTTCGCTCTGCCGTCATTAATTGCCCAAATGCTCATTCGTCAGCGCAACCTTTCGGTAGCCAAGATTCAAGCGAATGTCGCGCAAATCTACCCATTCTTGAAGAAAGAGCTGTTCTTAAGTTACCAAGAAGACGAGTTAGATAAATTGGTCGTTAAAACACTGCATGAATTTGCCGATCAGAAAATGATTAGTCTTGATGGTGATAAGCTAGAGATCAATCAATCGAACAACCAGCCTTTGGTTCTGTTAGGTCGAACGATAACTGAAACGCTGCAACGCTACTCTATCGCGATGAACTTGCTTGTTGCTTACCCTGAGCTGGGTAAATCGGACCTAGAGCAGAAGAGCCAAGATATTGCTCAGCGCCTAGGGCGTTTGCACGGTATTAATGCGCCAGAATTCTTCGATAAAGGTGTGTTTACCGCGATGTTCAATACGCTCAAACAGCAAAAATACCTCGATAACGATGGTAACTGTGATACGAAGAAAACGCAGCAATTTGCACGGCTACTGTTCACTCTGCTTTATCCAGAAGTGAAACTGACGATCGAAGAGAGTATTCACCAACTTCGGTCGTAACCGTTTTACCTTCGTCCAATAAGAAAAAAGGCATCCAATCGGATGCCTTTTTCTATTTCTTCGCTTACCAAAATGCGACCAGTAACCCTATCGCTATCACCATGCCAACATAATTGTTGTTAAGGAAAGCCTTAAAGCACAACTCACGCTCACGGTGACGAATTAAGTGCTGCTGATAAACAAACAACGACGCTGCAATCAAAAGGGTCCAGTAGTAACTTTGTCCCAATTGGTAGAACTGCCCTAACCAAACCAACATCGCGAGTGTAATAAGTTGCAACACACCAATAATAAGCTTGTCATGACGACCAAACAGAATTGCCGTCGATTTAATGCCAATCTTTAGATCATCATCTCGGTCTACCATCGCATATTGAGTGTCGTACGCAATGGTCCACAAAGCGTTAATGAGGAACAAAAACCAAACAATCAATGGTAATTCCCCAGTTTGTGCAGCCCACGCCATTGGAATCGCCCAGCTAAAAGCCAAGCCTAAAAATAGCTGTGGAATATGAGTGTAACGCTTCATAAATGGATAGATGAACGCCAACACAATGCCAGCGAAGGATAGCTGAATCGTCAGCGGGTTCATGGTCAGCACTAACAAAAACGAGCTGATACCCAAAACCAAAAATAATCCAATCGCTTCTTTTGCTGTCACTTTCCCTGATGGCAGTGGACGTTGCTTAGTACGCTTTACATGGCCGTCGACTTTGCGATCTGCAAAATCATTAATCACGCACCCCGCACTACGCATTAGGAATACCCCCAATACAAACACGATGAATACATCCCAACTTGGCATCCCTTGGGCTGAGATAATTAGCGCCCAAATCGTTGGCCACATCAGTAACAGTGAACCAATCGGGCGATCCATGCGCATCAGTTGCCAATATGCTTTGGCTTTTTCTGCGGACATTTACACTGTCTCCTTAGCGTAAACTGGTGAATTAGATAAGAATAACTCGGCGACTAGCATCGGTTTGTGATTCATCCACAACCTTGAGCGTCGCGCTAACAAACGTCCTTCTGGTACGGCTACCCATCCCATTTGCAAAGAGTCCCGCTCAACGTTATCTGCGCTGAACACAGTTAGTCCTAATGGGATATCCCCTTGTTGAGCCAAATCATACTGCTGATCAACTAAGGTTGAACGAGGAATCAATGTCCGCCCAATAACCCAGTTGTTATTGTCACCGCACAAAATTACCTCTCTCAGTAAGCAATTTTGTTCGGACAATAACTGGCTTTCGTCCTGTTTTAATGTCGCTGCAGTGACGATCTGATTTTGTAGTAATTCTACCGTTAACGCTTGGCAGTGCTGTTTTAAACGACGTGACAAAGACCCTTGCTCTTCAAGCCAATGCTTGGCAAATTCATTTGGAAATTCGAATTCTTCGGGGTTTTGCCACTCTACTTCCAATAAAGAAGCAAGATAGAGTGATGTTGGCTGATTCATACTAGTATTCAATTGGAGGCTTTATGCGTACAATAAAGCAACAACTTACCGTCCATAGTAATGTATGTAACCGTAAGTTCCGTTATTTGTTATAGACGGCCCATTGTATCAAGACTGAAGCGATTCGAATATCGCGATCCAGAGAAAGAAAAGTTAGAAATATGTACAAACGTTATATAGCCCAAATTATTTTTGCGTTAACCATACTATTCGCCGCACCAAGTTGGGCTGAAACGGAAGAAGCTGGACCTAAGTTGGCATACTTTACCCTAGAGCCTGATCTCACTACTAACTTTTACACCAAAGGCAAAAAGTTAGGTTATGTGCAAGTGCGCATCGACATCATGGTAATGAGTCAACAAGATTTATCAGTTGTTGAGCATCACCAACCTTTGATTCGCGATGCAGTGATTGAATTACTGGGTAAGCAAACAGAAGATACGATTAAGTCCCTGTCTGGCCGAGAAGATCTGCGCAAAACCTTAGTGACGACCCTCAACGAAACACTTTTGCCTGAAACAGGTAAAACCATCATTGCCGATTTGTTGTTTACAAAATACCTTTATCAATAAACCCAAATCCGTTTTGAACATAAAAAAAGACCGCCCTTGAGCGGTCTTTTCATTTCATCTGCTTTAGGCTTGCTGTTGGTATTTCATCTTGCCTGAATCAAACAGCGCAATCGCCATCCCCGACAGTAGCCCAACTAAGTGAGCGGTGTTTGCAATCGCCATAAATGGCTGCACAAAACCAAGAACTAACCATACCAACATAAAGACGATAATTGGCTTGGGTAGCGTAAGGCCTAAATGTGGCAAGCGGTAACCCAATATCCACAAATAACCAAGCAGTGCATAGACCACACCAGACAAGCCGCCGAAGTTAGCCCCTTCAACATAGAACTGGCCTGCCCCTGAAAGCGCTGCCGACACCACAAAGAGTTGCAATAGCTTACCGGAACCGAGACGACGTTCGATGTCGCCCCCCAACTGCCACCACCATAGTAAGTTAAACACGATGTGAGTTACTGAAAAGTGCAGTAACGCATGACTTAGCCATCGCCACACTTGCCATTGTTGCCCCTCAAAAGCCGGGAAGTGCAACAACTTAAACACGCCATTGCCAAAGCCAAACATTTGTAACAAGTAGATGATGATACAGACTGTCATGATCAGCAAAGTCATGGGGCCAGCTTTCGCTTTGACCATGCTCATGATACTCGGGCTGGAATAATGAAATGTGCTCTTACGAGTATCGGCAACGTCCCACGAGGCGGCGCTGTATTTTGAATCAGACGGGTTAGCAAGGAACAGCTTAAGTTCGGCTTCCGCTTCTATTTCATGCTGGCTATCAGTCAGCCACAGCGCAAATTGCCCATCCCCTTCAGGCATCATTTCGATGTCAATTTGGCGAGAGGCCATATAATCAATAAAGGCTTGCGCCATACGTGGATTATTTAACGTTACCAATCTCTTCATTAACTTCTCACTATCGGTAGTTCTGCTCGATGCCAGGCTTCAAAGCCACCATCTACACTGTACACCTGTTCAAAGCCTTGGTTAACCAAATATTGCGCCGCACCTTGGCTACTAATGCCGTGGTAACACATCACTAGAATAGGTTGTTCGAACTCCACTTCATCCATAAACGCAACGATCGTATCGTTAGTTAAGTGATACGCGGACTCCGCATGCGCAACGGCAAACGATTGAGGGTCACGGATATCTACAAGCTTCGCATCACCCTGCTCGAGCAGCGCTTGCGCACCTTGTACATCGATATGCTTAAACTGATCCATTTACTTTCTCATTGTCTTATTAATATACCCAAGCAACCTCGAACCTAACGTACTAATCAGCACCCGTGGTACAGCATAAAATCCATATTTGAAGCTGCTTGGGTATACTGCCGCTATTGTAACCTATCCAACGGCAAACTTAGACACATGGATAATCAGGGTTTTCAAAAGTGTACACATTCCAACCATTTGTGGATAAAGCTGTGAATTGCGTTGATAAAGTGTATTTGGATCTTTTGATCCACAATATGTAGTGATGATCCTGATCTAACTGTGTGTATATCTATAACTATCCCCAGATGGAAAAGTGCTTGAATCCCTTGTTTTGTCCGGGTTTCGAACAGTTGATAAATAATTACTTCACAGAGTTATACACAGGTAGCACATAAAATCCGGATCGCAAACGCTATCGATTTTCGATCGACAATAAAAAAGCCGAGATCACATGATCTCGGCTTTCTATGAAAATCTTACTTTCAATTAGCAGTGGAAATTAAAATTCACCCACGGCCAATTTTAGTTTCTTCATTGCATTTTTTTCTAGCTGGCGAATACGCTCGGCAGAAACACCGAACTCATCAGCTAAGTCTTGCAATGTTGCTTTCTCATCATCTAACCAACGAGAACGCACGATGCGCTGACTACGCTCATCCAAACTCGCTAATGCATGACCCAAGCGATTGTTGGTGTGCATTTCCCAGTTGGCGGCTTCAATGTTGTCGGCCACATCAGACGATTTGTCTTCTAGGTATAGCATCGGCGCTGTGTAAGCGTTTGAACTGTCGTCTTCATCAGTTGGCATATCAAAGGTTGAATCCACCGCCGCTAAGCGTGATTCCATCTCGCGAACTTCAGAAGGCTCAACACCTAACTCGCGCGCAACGGTTTCCACTTCACCGTTGTTAAACCAACCCAAGCGCTTTTTCGACTTACGCAGGTTGAAGAACAATTTACGTTGCGCTTTAGTGGTCGCAATTTTCACGATACGCCAGTTACGTAGCACGTATTCGTGGATCTCTGCTTTGATCCAGTGGACAGCAAAAGAAACCAAGCGAACCCCTACTTCTGGGTTAAAACGCTTAACGGCTTTCATTAGACCGATGTTACCCTCTTGCACAAGATCCGCCATTGGCAAACCGTAGCCAGAGTAACCACGAGCAACGTGAACAACGAATCGTAGGTGCGAAAGAATTAGACCTTTTGCAGCCTCAATCTCACCTTTATAGTGTAATCGTTCTGCCAGCTCACGCTCTTCGTCTGCAGTCAGCATTGGGTAGCTGTTTACTGAGCGAATATAGCTATCAAGGCTATCTTGCGTGACTAGAGCCATCGGATACGCTTCTTTTGTCATTCAATTCCTCATCAATCTCTGATCTGGAGCATTACATTGCAATTTAGCTTCGATATCTTGAACTCAAAATGAACAAGTTTCAAGAAGGGGAAGCAATTATCCATAAACATTTGGTCTAAGCAAGGGTTCAAAATTAGCTAGTGCTAATGAAATCCAAGTAATAAGACCGCCATCACTTAAACTGGTTCAATTTCTTTTAAATGTCGTTGCGCAGAAAAGCGCGCCGCAATACATCCCAAAAGACTCCCAATGATGATTAGTAACAAAGATTCATCCCAACTTAGACCAATCAGGCGGAACTGGCTATCGTACAACGCAGCAAGGTCTTCCACCGCACTATTCATGACAATGGTCACTAAAGCCGTTACCAACCACGCAATAGTGGCACCTAACACGCCAAACCACATACCTGTGTACAAGTAAGGGCGCAGAATGAAACTGTCCGTCGCACCGATCAGTTTCATGGTTTGAATCTCTTCTTTATTCGCCAGCACATTAAATCGCAATGTATTGCCAACGATTAAAAATACCGCACCGAGCATCAGCACTGTCAGGGTAATGACAATAATACTCGCGAGAGTTTTGATGGCATCAAGACGCGCCAGCCAGTCTTCGTCAAGTCTCACGTCGGTCACATCTTGTTGCTCTCGAACGTCTTTGGCTAATGACTGAATATCACTTTTTAGCTCCGAATCTGGCGTAATCACCAACACACCAGGTAGCGCATAGCCACTTAAGAGGCTGATAGCTTGGTCGAACCCTGCATATTGGCTTAAATCAGATAGACCTTGTTGCGGTGAAATATACTCTACCTCTTTTACCAAAGGCCAAGTTTCAATTTGATCTTTGAGAACCATCACTCGCGCATCCGGCATGCCTTCAACTAAGTAAGCACTAACTTGTGAAGGAGAAGCGACATCTTCCGCTGCCCCCGCAACGTTTTTCCCCAATAGATACAAACAAGCTGGCATGGCAAGTGCCATGGAGATGACCGCTAGGGTCAGAATGTTGCCTAGTGGTCGTTGCCATAAGGCGCTAAAAGAGGATTTAGCTTGTTTTGCGTGGACAGAGAAAAAACCATCGGTATTCGCACGCTTGGCACTGCGGCCTTTCCCCTTCTTTTGGGAGTGCTTGTTACCTGCCATAGTCTTCTACCTCACTTAGGAAGCCTTGGTTCAATTCAAAATGACGATACTGTGGGCGAGTGTTTACTAACCCCACATCGTGCGTGGCAAGTAGGATAGTCACGCCCGCACGGTTAAATTCTTCGAATAGACGCAACACACGGTTGGATAATTCTGGGTCAAGGTTACCCGTAGGCTCATCAGCCACCAGCAACGTTGGTCGATTAACCACAGCACGGGCAATACCGACGCGCTGTTGCTCACCACCAGAAAGTTGACTAGGTAGACAACGAGCTTTATCGAGTAAGCCCGTTTTATCTAACGCCGCAGAAACACGGCGTTTGATTTCGTTTTCAGAAATCGATTCGATACGCATTGGCAGAGCGACATTGTCGTACACACTGCGATCCATCAATAGGCGATGATCTTGAAAAACAATCCCAATATTGCGGCGCAAAAAAGGGATGTCTTTGCCTGGAATACGCGTGATGTCGTGGCCATTAAAATGGATTTTGCCATCGGTTGGTCGCTCTATCGCGCAGATCAATTTCAGCAAGGTACTTTTACCAGCCCCGGAATGTCCGCCTAAAAACGCCATTTCACCGCGCCTCAGGTGAAAATCGACTTTTTGCAGTGCTTGTCGACCACCTCGGTAAGCTTTGCTTACTTGCTGAAATTTGATCACCGTTGATTTCCTCTAACTCTTTTTATTCTTCACGACTAAACAGTGCGTCAATAAACTCTTGAGTTTCAAATGGACGCAAGTCTTCGATACCTTCACCCACACCAATGTAACGAATTGGAATACCGAACTGATCAGCAATAGCGAAAATTACGCCGCCCTTGGCTGTACCATCCAGCTTAGTCAAAGTAATCCCGGTTAGAGGGGCAACATCACTGAAAAGTTTCGCTTGGCTAATGGCATTTTGTCCTGTACCTGCGTCAAGCGTTAGCATGATCTCATGTGGTGCAGATTCATCAATTTTCTTCATCACACGTACAATCTTACGCAGCTCTTCCATTAGGTTCGCTTTGTTCTGTAGACGACCTGCTGTATCAGCAATCACCACATCCACACCACGTGCTTTTGCCGCTTCAATCGCATCATAGATAACAGAGGCACTGTCTGCGCCAGTATGTTGAGCAATCACAGGAACATTATTACGTTCCCCCCACACTTGTAGCTGCTCAACCGCTGCGGCACGGAAAGTATCGCCCGCTGCAAGCATCACTTTTTTGCCTTGAGTTTGGAACTGCTTCGCTAGCTTACCGATGGTCGTGGTTTTACCCACGCCATTTACACCTACCATCAAGATGACGTAAGGCGTTTTGTTGCTATCGATTTCTAGTGGCTGTTCGACTTTAGAAAGAATCTCAGCCATTTCTTCTTTCAACAAACCATAAAGGGCTTCGCCGTCTTTCAGATCGCCACGTGTGGCTTTTTCTGTCAGGTTGTTGATGATTTTTGTTGTGCTATTCATGCCCACATCAGCAATAAGCAGTTGCTCTTCTAGCTCTTCAAATAAGTCCTCATCGATTTTCTTACCACTGAATAGACCGAAGAAGCCAGCACCAATATTTGCTTTTGTTCGGCTTAGGCTGCGTTTAAGACGAGCAAAAAAGCTTTCTGTTGGCTTTTCTTGTTCTTGAACACGAGGCGCGGCCGATACGACTTCTGGCTCCTCTGCTTCTGCTTCTGCTTCTGCTTCTGCTTCTGCTTCTGCTTCTGCTTCTGCTGGGGCAGCCTCTGATTGTTTCGCTTCTTCTTCAAGTTCTGGCGTTGCTTCCGCTTGCTCAGCAACCGCTTCGGTTTGCTGCTCTTCAGAAGGCGCTTCCACTGCTTCTTCTTTTACTGTTTCTTCAGTTTTTGGTTTTGGGCTTTGTTCTTCGTCACCAAAACCTAGCCACGAAAGTAATCCGCGCTTCTTTTTTTCCGTCATCTGGGGCTATCCTAGATTGTTCTTTTATCTATTAATGACTCTTTTTTGACAAGATTATTATCTGTCTAAAAAAGGCTAATGACAAAGTTCTGAAAACTTTCCGATTAGGTAATTCTAATCTTATTAGTGTTACACTCTGTCATCTTGAATATTCTGGGCTGTATCCAAGCTCCAAGCTCATTGCTTGGGCGATTAGATATAGTATCACTTTATTAGCGGTCAAAAAATCTATGGTAAGACGTCGCCAGCAAAACTCATCACAAAAAAAGCCAACAACGGGCTTTGTTCGCATTATTAGTGGCTTATGGAGAGGCAGAAAACTTCCTGTACACGATGCTGAAGGCTTACGCCCCACGACCGATCGCGTCAAAGAAACGCTGTTTAACTGGTTAGCTCAAGATGTACCACAGGCAAAATGTCTCGACTTGTTTGCTGGCTCTGGCGGCTTGGGATTTGAGTCAGCTTCGCGCCAAGCAGAGCAAGTGACCATGGTTGAGCTAAACCCACAAGCTTTCCAACAGTTACAAAAGAATGTTGCCTCTCTTAACGCGAACAACATCCAAGTGGTAAATACCGACGCACTGAGTTTTTTGAAGCAACCGGGTTCTGCTCACCATGTGGTGTTTATTGACCCACCGTTTCGCAAAGGTCTATTGGATGAGACCGTGGCTCTGCTAGAACAAAATGGCTGGCTCGCGGAAGATGCGATGATTTATATTGAAACAGAAAAAGAACTCAATATTGCCGACTTACCAGAAAACTGGCAATTACATCGAGAAAAAACAGCAGGCCAAGTGAGCTATCGTCTGTACGAACGTACCTCCGCATAACGCCTCGATTTAAAAGGATACTTAAATGAAAGCACTAATTATGCTGGCCAAAGCGGCTATCGCCTTTGTTTGGTTAGTATTAATCCTAAATATTTTTATGCCCTTCCCCGGCAATGCCGCGATTGCGCTTTACATCATGACCGCTTTTTTGTTCATCATGCACGGTTTACAAATGGCCATCTTCATTGGTGCATTTGGCGACAAAATAAAAATGAGCAGTTGGGAAAAATATTCAATCCTGATTTTTGGTATTTTTGCCCTACTCGATATTCGTCGTAAACACATGATGTAATCGCTCAGATACGAAAAAGCCGCTCTTGTGAGCGGCTTTTTTCTGCGTTTCGTTCGTCACCCAATGTAACTTTTTACACCATCTAAGAACATTTGAGTGGAGATCATCACCAGTAACAAGCCCATTAAGCGTTCTACCGCCTTCAAGCCACGTTCACCCAACAAGCGATTAAAGAAGCCATAAAACATCAGTATAAAAAATGTTGCGCCCCACGCAATTACGACTGATGCTGACATTTCCAACATTTTCTCTGGATGTTGCGAAGACAGTAAAAGCAAGGCTGCAATCACTGAAGGGCCCGCGATCATAGGAATGGCCATCGGAACAATAAAGGGCTCCTCGCCTGCTGCCAGTCCAGTGATGCTGCCAGCACTCGGGAAAATCATCTTAATCGCAATAATGAAGAGAATAATGCCACCTGAAATGCTGAGCGTTTCTGGCTGGACATGCAAAAAACTTAAGATGCTTTGTCCTGCAAACAGAAACAGCATCAAGATCAGTAAGGCAAACAGTAGTTCACGAATCAATACCTTACGACGACGCTTGGGATCGATATGTTTGAGAATAGACAACACAATCGGCAAGTTACCGAGGGGGTCCATGATTAGAAACAGCATGGTCGCTGCAGAAAGAATGTCCATATTCTGGCCTCACCTAAAAAATGGCGGCCAGTGTATAGCAAACTGACAACATGAGTATATGACTGAGGGCGAAAACACCATAGTCACCCTCGATCTTAGCCGCCGTTTAGTGATTGCAAACTCGCGCCATATTGACCACAAACTTACCTTCAAGCTCACGAATTTTGTCGCGCTTGAGCAAAAATGCTAGTAATGCATCTAAGTCTAGATCATTCAGTTTACAGGTGTGAAAGCGAACGCTAGCACCAAAGTGCTGTGTGAGGGCTTCGCGATCCATTGGTGTTTCTCTAAGTAGGTTTAGCAGCTCGTGAGCATGGATTTCACTCATTATTGACTCCAGTTATTAAGAACAATGCGTTCAGTTTACTGAAATCCTCAAGAGCTGCTTTGACTTAAATTAGTAAATGATTGAGGCAACAATGAGGGCATGAGCAAAAAAGTAACTGCCACTCACCCACAAATAGGCGTGTTTCATCGGTTTTCGATAACCGTGTATCGCGTATGCCAGCGCCGAATAGATCAGAACTAAGGTTCCGCTAAAACCGATAGCATTGGCGTAACTCGGCACTTGTAACCAAACTTCACCGGCTGCCCAAGCAAGTTGAACCAGCATCATCCCCATGATCACAACGGGGAATACCAGAGAGTCGAGTTGAGGTAGCAACAAAAAGAACGCCACGATACTCGCTGCAAGCAGCAGGGCCAACAGCCACCAGACAATCTCACCATTAAGCTGCACCCAAAATGACTTGCTGTAGCATACCTGGGCAACCAGATAAGCCGTAAAATAGATTAGCTTACGAGTTTTAAACGAGTGCAGCGTATCTGCCACCATAGATACAATAAGCCCACCCGCAATCCAGTAGGTATATGTTGCGGATGCACCTTGAGTTAACACCAACACAAGAAGAAGTAGCAGAGTAAAGATTTTAAACACGAGGGATTGTGTCGGGTTAGCTTGCTTTGCTCCCAACACGGAATACACACCTGATAGCCCTATCGCCAGCCAACTCCACATGCAGTATACACCTTTTACTTAAACTCGCCGCTAGTCTAGGTAGACCAGTTTTGATGTAAAGACACAATCTACGAAAGTTGGATCTCGCTAGCGATTCGAAACATTTTGTAACCCTCAGCCTACGTAATAATAAAGCCGATGAGCCTGAATGATGCCACTAAACATTGGGGCCAAGCTTTGCTCATCAGCCGAACCCATCAAATCACACGACACAATAACCAACGCTTTCTAAAACTATTTAACTGAAAAACAGATAAGTGCTCCAGGTAAGCCGCCATTTCACAAACTGACGATTAAACCACCAGGATGTATGTAATGCAGGCAACAAGAATAAATAACAGACACAAAATAGAAAATAGTCTTAGTAGCGCTCTAAGAGAGGAGAAACCACTGATGACTAGGGGTAAAAACTAAGAAAACCGACCTTAATTCAGTAAAAAAAACATCAGACAAGAAAAGTAAGTCAATGATAAATAAAACCATAATTTCAATAACAGATAAAAGTGCGGACTTCATAAACCATAAAATCACTAAACACTTTTGAAGCCCATATTTTCTCATAAGGTAAGAAAATCTCACTCCATGCTTTCGATTTGACGATGCAACCTCATAGCACATTTTTTAATTTTCTCAATTTTTGAGAAATACAGACAAAATAAACACCCAACATACCATTCGAAACAAAAAACAATTACAAAGCCAACATCACAAACCATTTAACATTATGAAATCATACACTTAAAACAAAAAAGGATAGAAATAAAACAATGTGAACACTTTAAACACAGCACAAAAAACATAGTTTCATTAGTCAGAATCATGTAAAACCAGACAAGTTAAGTGTGGTTTTTGAAAAGATTAACGAGCATATGTTGATCAAACCCCAAAAACAGTGCTATATTAAATTCATCGAGTTCATCAAAGATTAAGGGGTAGTGTTATGATTTCATCTTCTCAAAAACAAGGGCTGGTTATGATTGCAGTGGTTGTGGGTTTAATGACACTGCCAATGATGTACTAACCCAATGATTTAAAATAAAAAAGGACGCAAATGCGTCCTTTTTTATTTATCTGTATAGCTCTACTGAATGTGCTTAGACAAAATATCCCAGTGCATATAGTAGAAACCAAGAGCGGCCAGCGTAATCAACGTCATTAGCAAAATTGCTGTACGCCAAATAAAGCGAGAGCTTCTTGGTGTCAGCTCTTTTTCACAAGCATCACATGCCGCCATAAAGCCTTTACGATCATCCAGCTTGTAATCGTCTTCGTGCACCACTTTGTTACGCACGGTTGCGATGAATCGAAGCTTTGCTATCACGTCATGCGGTAAACGTTCTTCACAACTATTAATAAGTTGGTGCAACCCTTTCCCTTCTGCATGGTACTGAGTACGCAAAAGTTTTTCGATCGTTCGGGTACGCATGACTACTTTTTCAATATCTGACATCGTAACCCTCCTTACCAGACCCTTCCTATGTTCATTATTTTTATTCTTCTATAAATTTAGAGCTTTTTCGAGCCGTTAAGTGCAATTTTACTTTCAATTTGTGCCCTTGAGCGCATATAGCCTAACAAGTGAAAGCCGCTTCGTTCAGCTTTAGTGACTTCGCTTGCAGATGAAGCGACGATTTCATCGTGCATCATTAAGATAAATCGTGAAGTGCGCCGAATAATCTCCATATCCCTTTCATTAGATTATGAATAAGTTACCTCAACTCATCGTTTCGTCAGCGAGTACTGTAGAATGGGACCCGATAAAACATTGGAGGTTAATATGCCAATCTCACTTATTGTCGCCCTATTCGCCCTTATTGCCTTGGGCGCGTGGGTGTTTTTCCGTTTTTATAGTAAGCACTATGTGGGCGAAGACGCTCCAGAGCAAAGCGCGCAGGTAACGGTTTTAGATAAACAAGCGATAGACATACCAAACGCACCACCAGGTCAAGACGATCAAGAGTATTGGATTTACGTTCAACGTGGTTCTATCGGTCCAAAGCGTGAATTCCAAATTGGAGTGCATTACTACCATGCACTCAACCCTGGAGATAAGGGAACACTGACCTATCGCGGCAACAAGTTCCTTCACTTCGCTATCAAACGTTAAGGCAGTAACCAACGAGTCTTGGCAGAACGAGAAAAGAGATAGCTCATCGCCAAGGCTCCAGCTCCACTTAGAACGATCCAGACTGGAATCACCCACGCAGGATGTCCTGTGTACCAACCGAACTCTTTCATCGGCCATAAGAAAATAGGGTGAAGTAAGTAAATCCCTAAGCTGTGCTGACTGATCACACTAACCACTTTTTGTACTTTTGGTGATAAGCCTTCACCAAAGTAACGCCCGATCATAAAAATCATCGAAGCCGCTAGAATCACATTCAGTGTTTTATAAGAGAGCCAGCGCCCAACCGTATACTTCTCCGCCTCTAAGCTATTTGTCACAACCATCGTAAAGGTCACTGCCAACGCCACGAGTCCTAGCCCAACAAATAAGGTCACCATAGAGCGATTCGAAGGTACCTTTTGAAATAAAACATACCCCAGTGGAAGGTAACCCATATAAAGCCACATCTGATTACTCCAAGGGCCATCAATCTTGAACAAGAACAGAGTGCTGGTGAAAAGCCAAAATGCGAGATAGGTATACAAGACGTTGTTATCCACGTTGCGTACCATCCATTGAAACAGCGGAATCACAAAATACAGTGGTATAAAGTAATAGAAAAAGCCGAGATGGTAATACGTTGCGTGGAATGGGCTATTGCTTAATACCTCTTTTACGGTTTCAAAATCAAAGCCTTGAGAAGTCCAACCTGAAAGGTATGCATAAAACATCGACCAAATAAGAAATGGAACTAAAACTTTGCCCAAACGCCTTTTGATATAATACTTACCGTCAAATGGTCGAGTGTCACTGAGCATTAGCGCTCCGGTGATCAAAATAAAAACTGGCACTGCCCAACGGGTTACGCTATTCACGCCTACCGCTGTCAGCCATTGGTCAAATGGAATCACTCCTAACTCATTTCGATACGGTGCCAAGACGTGAATGGCGATCACTGCTACCGCTGCGAAGCAGCGCAATAAATCAAAAAACAGAACCCTTTCTCTCATACCTTTCCCTACTTTGAGTCGCTTATCGTTTATAGCATAGGGTAAATCTCAAGCAGTGAAATGGTTAACAATCTGTTTTTGCTTATTTTTAACTCAACAATGACCTACAACGGGGATTTCATCACCACTCTAATCACTTAACGAGAACCAAAAACCAAGCATCAGTATTCACTCTCGATGCCAAACCGACACAATCTGATTACAGCAAACGGCGCATAAGAAACAAAAATGGCTCCGATTTGGAGCCATTTATACCATCTACAGATAGCGATACTGGGGATAGTTACGCAGTAGCAACATCAGCTTTTGGCAACTTAATTGAAATCAGCGTCGTCAGTGCCAAGAAAGCAAAAGAAACCCATAAGCACGCTGCGAGGCCTGCCTCTTGGTAGATCCAACCCGATAATACCGTGCCAATCAAACGTCCCATCGCATTGGCCATGTAATAAAAACCGACATCCAACGAGACGCCATCGCCTTTAGCGTAGCTCACTATCAAGTACGAGTGCAGCGAAGAGTTAATGGCAAACACAGCGCCAAAAATCATCAAACCTACCACAATCACCAATTCAGGCTGCCAACCGATTTGCACACCATAAGCAATACCAGCCGTAATTAACGCTAGGACTCCTGCCCACACCAATGCTGCACTACCATCAGGCACACGACCTTGCGCTTTGCCAGTAATACGCGGCGCAAAGCCTTGCACAAACCCATAAGCAATGACCCACGTAGCGAGAAAGCTACCAACCCACAAGTGATCCCAGCCAAACACGCTACCAAGATAAATAGGCAGAGCAACGACAAACCACACATCACGAGCACCAAACAAGAACATGCGAGCTGCGGATAAAATGTTTATCGATTCAGACTTGGAGAATATTTGGCGAAACTTAGGTTTACGCTTTGCTTTACCCATGTCCGCTTCTAGCCAGATCATGCTGAAAACAAACACTAATGTAAGTACACCCGCCATAATAAACATCGAGTTTTGAAAACCCACCCAAGACAGCAGCAAGCCGCCAACAAAAAAGCCCGCTCCTTTGAGTGCATTCTTCGAGCCAGTTAAAATCGCTACCCATTTGTAGAGCGCACCTTGCTGCTCGTCTGGTACTAGCGTTTTTATCGCGCTCTTAGCACTCATTTTGTTCAGGTCTTTGGCAATCCCCGACAGAGCTTGCGCTGCCATCACCCAAGGAATGGTCAGCCATGCATTTGGTACTGCGAGCATCAGCAACGCAAACACTTGCATCGCTAAACCAATGTTCATGGTTTTATTTAGGCCTAACCTTGCGCCCAGCCAACCACCAACTAGGTTTGTCACCACACCAAAAAATTCATAAAAAAGGAACAGTGAGGCAATAGCTAACGTGGAATAACCTAAGTCATGAAAATAGAGCACCACCAGCATACGCAGTGCGCCATCGGTCACCGTAAAGTTCCAATAGTTAAACGTCACTAACATGTACTGACGAATACTTTTGCTTAATTGAGAAATCATATTGACCTCATATGTACAGCGATAGAAGTATTTAGATCATCATGTTCTAAATACTTCCTAACCTGTACAGCAACATTGACCAATACAATGTTGCTGTGATTTTCAAAAAATTCCCCAACATCAATAAAAAGAAAAATGCACTTTAAAAACAATACATTAGTCAATGTTAGTGGCATTTTTTGTAAACAGTCGTATCCTGAAGAAGCTCGAATTTAGCTTTTGGATCATGATGAACCAAAAGCTATTTAAGCTGATCAAGCGTCTTGAGCCACGCGTTCGATGTACTCAACTTGCACAGGTTTTGTAAATGCACCAGGGCGCAATGCCTGCACTTCTCGCACGATATCTTCTAACTGCCATTCCTTTTCTAGGAGTAGGTGAGCAGCGAACAAACCTGTGCGCCCCGAACCACCCATACAATGCATCGCAACTTTGCCACCTTGAGCAAGAATCGCGTGCAGTTCCGGACTGGCTTGTTGCCACTTCGTCGCAAATTCTTCATTTGGTGCGCAGTCGTCTTCAATCTCGATCTGGAACCATTTCATACCCAGTTGCTGAGTGGCTTCACCCAATGCAGAGACATTCTTCGCAGCTAATTCACTATCATCTAATGCAGTAACGACCGCTTGAACACCCTGCTCTTTCAACTGTTCTAACGACGCATGCAAATCGACACCTTTCGTTCCTGGGCACGGTGTTAAGATTAAAGCACCGGAGTCCAAATCTAATTGCCATGTAGGATGAGACATTGTGACCCCCTTTTTAAGCCAAACCAACGTTACGAACCAGCTCTGCTGTGCGCGTTGCATAACCCATTTCGTTATCGTACCAAGCGTAAATCTTAACCATACGAGAACCCACAACCATGGTTGATTGCGCATCAACGATGGTTGAACGTTGGTCGCCTTTATAATCGATAGAAACTAAAGGACGCTCTTCGAAGCCAAGGATGCCTTTCAAATCACCTTCAGATGCTTCTTTTAACAGTGCATTCACTTCTTCTGCTGTGGTATCACGCTTCACATCAAAAATGATGTCTGTTAACGATGCGTTTGCTAGAGGTACGCGAACCGCATGACCATTAATTTTGTCTTTTAATTCTGGGAAAATTTCGACAATCGCCTTCGCGCTACCCGTCGTGGTCGGGATAAGGCTCATGCCGCATGCTCTTGCACGGCGTAGATCTTTGTGTGGCGCATCCAAAATAGTTTGCGTATTCGTCAGGTCGTGAATGGTCGTAAAAGAAGATTGTTCGATACCCAATTTCTCATGAATGACTTTAACCACAGGTGCGATACAGTTAGTCGTACACGAAGCTGCTGTCACGATACGATGTTTTTCAGGGTCGAAAATATGGTCGTTCACGCCCACCACAATGTTCGCAATACCTTCTTCTTTCACAGGTGCGCTTACCACGACACGTTTCACGCCTTGCTCTAGGTATTTGTTTAGGAATGATGTTTTGCGATGTACGCCTGTCGCTTCAATCACAACATCACAATCAGACCAGTTCACCGCATCGATATCGCGTTGTTGAGTCGTGGCGACACGCTTGCCGTTGATGACGAGCTCACTGCCTTCGACCTGAACTCCATGATGCCAACGACCTTGCACTGAATCGAATTCTAATAAGTGACCAAGCGTAGCGGCGTCACCTGCGACATCGTTGATTAACACAAACTCCAATTCTGGCCAATCAAATGCCGCTCGCAGCGCTAAGCGACCAATTCGGCCAAAGCCATTAATTCCTACTTTAATTGTCATAGTTTTACCCTCTAATCTTCTACCTTGAATCTCTATTCGCTGTTAACAGCAAGCCTCACGACTTTTATCGTGTAAGCGTGTGATGTCGTCTTGGTATTCCTGCTTCAAACAGTTTGATGCCACTAAGTCTTCAATTAACTTTCGCATCCAACCTGGTAATTGCTGTGATAACTCGTAATACACCCATTGTCCTTGGCGTTTATCCACCAAGATGCCACTGGATCGTAACTGAGCAAGATGACGAGAAACTTTCGGCTGGCTCTCTTGTAGAGCAAACGCCAAATCACCAACGCAAGTTTCACCTTCACGGGCCACGAGCATTAAACAACGTACGCGTGTTTCATCGGATAACAGCTTAAAAAACTGATGTGGAAGCATAATGAACATACCTATATATGGATATGCGTATATGTTTATTTAATTAAGATATATCGTCAAGAGGAAACCGTCCATCGTCATAAAAGTTTCACATCTAACGAACAGCTTGATTGTAAAGAGAGAGATTCAAAGAGATAAAAGATAAGACAAGAAATTATGCAGTCGCGATGCTTTGACTCCAGCGAGCCGCTTCACCTAAGGAGAGCTTCACTTCCTCTAAAGGCAACCCCAATTGCATCGTGATTTTTTCAACCCCTGACCAATCGGCACGCTCGTAGCACTCTTCGAGGGAAATAAGTGCACCATAAACCCCTTTGCGATGTAATAGCGCTTGTTGTACTGAATGACTAAGCGGTAACTGCCTAACTAAAGATTCCACCGAAAGATCCAGCAGCGCATCTAGAATCGACAGCAAACCAACCATGAAACCTTGCTCGTTGAGGTGAGAGAATGGCTGATAGCGCGACATCAATTGGCAAAATTGAGCTCGTTGCAATGAAAGGTGATACAGCTCTCGAGGCTTGTTACTGGAGATATACGATGCCACAACCAAAGAGACAAACTGCTTAAGGTTATCCTGGCCAAGATAAATCAATGCCTGACGAAAAGAGCTGATTTCGACAGCCAAATTCGGCGCTTGCGTATTTACAAAACGCAATAATTTATATGACAACGCGACATCTTGCGTAATGATGGACTCGATACGAGTAAAGTCAGGCTCAGGAGCACAAACTTCACGAAACAGTTGCAATGCCAACACTTGCTCAGGACTGACGTATTTAGTCTGCGAGACGAGTGGCTTGCTAAAAAATAACCTTGGAAAAATTTAAAGCCAGCCGCTTTCGCTTGCTCAAACTCTTCTGCGGTTTCAACACGTTCTGCTAAAAAGTGGTATTTGACGCGTTTGGCCAGGTGTGTTTTGACCAGTTCACAGGCCTTTTCGAGCCCCATCGCCATAATGTCGAGCTTCACAATATGCACATATGGCAAAAAACGACGCCATTCTGGTGTTAGGGTGAAGTCATCCAAAGCGATCAAGTAACCTTCTCGATAAAACTCACGAATCGCATCAAGAAGCTCATCCGTAGGTTGGCACGTTTCCAACACTTCGATGACAATTTTGTTTTTCGGCAAACTGCGCGGCAAACGTCGCACCAAGCTTTGATGAGGAAAGTTAATAAAGCATCTTGAAGAGGCAATCACTGGGTTAGTACCCAGTGATAGGAAGTTTTCGACGATCAGTCGGTATGTCGCTCGATTTGAATCAATATGTGAAGGGTATGCGTTACTCTCCCCGTCTCGAAACAACAATTCATAACCCAGCGTCTGTCTTTTTCGGTTAAAGATCGGCTGGCGAGCGACATACGTTGTATTCATGCTAAAGAAGGACCTATAAATGGCTTATGACTTTGCAGCTGCTAATAATGCACCACAACCCATGAACATTGAACCGAATACTTTGTTTATTTTTCCCATGATTTTATCGGAGCGAATAAAGCGTCCCATTTGTGCTGCCAAGCTCGTGTAACCCAACATTACACACGCATCAATCACGACTGTAGTGACGCCAAGCACCAACAGTTGCGTGATTTGGTCTTTTGCCGGGTCAATAAACTGCGGGAACAACGCCACCAGAAAAACAATCGATTTAGGGTTGGTGAGGTTAATCAACACTGCCTTGTACAACAGCGCCGTGCCTGACATCTCGTTGTGGTTTTCAGCTGCGACTAAGCTTGATGTATCGCGCCATTTCTGAATCCCCAACCAAACCAGATAAGCGGCACCAACCCATTTAATGACAGAAAATGCGGTTGCTGACTGCGCGACAAGCGCACCAATACCCGCCCCCACCAGCGCGATGTGGATAACTAAACCAATTTGTAAGCCAATAATGGCACCCAGTGATTTACGGGTACCGTAACTCAAACCATTACTGATTGAGTTCACCGTGCCAGAGCCCGGAGCCAAACTAAAAACGATTGCTGTTACTACATAAGCTAACCAGACATGGGTATCCATTGCATTTCCTCACTAATTCTTCGATGATACATCGCGTAAACAACGTATCTTCAGGTAATCAACTAATGGCGACTAACCATTCACCTTTGACTTATACTCAAGAGACATTATTTGAGCAAGCAATTGGTGGTCCGATCGCAGCACTTTGGCAAACTCGCCAAGAGGGCTTTGTTAAAGGGACTGAGAAAAAGAACATTTACTGGTGCAAGCTAACCAACCCAGAGCATAAAAAAGCCGTGCTCATCGTAAATGGACGCATTGAGTCTTCCTGGAAATACCAAGAGCTGTTTTACGATCTCTACCGCCAAGGTTTCGATGTCTATTCCTTTGACCACCGCGGACAAGGTTTATCAGATCGTTTATTATCTGACTCAGATATGGGTCACGTCTATGACTTTACTGATTATATTGATGATATGGACATCGTCGTAAAAAAACACGACCTTAGCGAATATCAACAATGCTTCATCATCGCGCACTCTATGGGCGGCGCGATCGCCACACGTTACCTGCAAACTCACCCAGAACACCCTTTTACTGGTTTGATTCTAAGTGCGCCCATGTTTGGCATTAACCTGCCATGGTACCTATCACCAATAGCGATTCCGGTCACACAAATTATGTCAGCGGTATCGACTTTGCCACGCTATGCACCAGGACATCAGGCCTACTTCCCTAAGCCCTTTGAAGATAACCCACTTAGCCAAAGTTACGGCCGCTACCAATGGTTCCGAAACCTATATACGGAAAAACCGGAACTGCAAGTCGGTGGGCCAAGCACTCGCTGGGTTTGGCAAGGGCTCATGGCCGCTAAGCAGTGCTTTTTATTAACTCGCCAAGTCAAAATACCAGTAATCCTAATCCAAGCCGGAAACGATCGGATTGTTAGCAACCTCGCGCAAAAGCGTTTTATTGATAAATTGCGGAAAACCAACCCGCACGCGGAGCTGCTTTCCATCGAAGGCGCACAGCATGAAATCTTATTCGAGACCGACAAGTATCGTAATCAAGCGCTCGATGCGATTTTCCGCTTTATGAATGACCCTAAATCGCCATCAAACGAACAAGCACAATAAGAACTCTAGGCGACCATTTCACGACTAAGATTAAAGAGGAAATGTCTACACATCGATTTACCCTCTTTTTCATCCTCATTTTGGCGTACACTGCTTGAACTTGGCTACTTTGACACAGTGTTTAACCGCATAGTGCTACGGGCCCAAGTTCCCCCGCATTCGGAGCAGTACGATCTAGTCAGTCTGCTGTACTCCGTTTGCAATTCACCTGTTCCACACTATCCAAACCGTTTACGAGGACTTCATGAGCACATCGCTACCTTGCAAAGAGATCACCAAAATCGTTGCCTCTGATCTGGATGGCACGTTACTCGCACCAAACCATCAGCTCAGTGCTTACTCAAAAGAGACGCTAAAAGCGCTGCATGAAAAGGGTTATACCTTTGTCTTTGCAACCGGCCGTCACCACGTAGACGTTGCGAGCATCCGTCGCCAAGTTGGCATTCCAGCTTATATGATCACGTCGAATGGTGCCCGAGTGCATGACCAGGAAGATCAGCTAATGTACAGCGAGAATGTCCCTGCGGAACTGGTACAAGGCGTGATCGACACGATCAAACATGATCAAGAAATACTTATTCACATGTATCAAAATGATAGCTGGTTGATGAACAAGGATGATGAAACGTTACGTGACTTCCACGATGAATTCACTTACGTCTTATTTGATGAAGACCACGCCCCAACTGACGGTATTGCGAAAGTTTTCTTCACGCATCCAGGAGAAGACCACGAACGTTTGGTCGTATTTGAAAACAAACTACGTGAGCAGTTTGGTGATAAGCTGAACATCGCATTTTCAACGCCTTGGTGTTTGGAAGTAATGAGCGCTGGCGTGTCTAAAGGCCATGCTCTTGAAGCGGTAGCGAAAAAACTCGACCTCACGTTAGAAAACTGCGTAGCATTTGGTGATGGCATGAATGACGTAGAAATGCTGTCGATGGCAGGTAAAGGGCTAGTTATGGGTACATCACACGAAAAAGTGATGAAAGCTCTACCAAATAATGAAGTGATTGGCAGCAATGCGGAAGATGCGGTTGCACACTACCTACAAGAACACTTGCTGTAAGCTTCAATACTCCAAATTATGAAGGGCTGCACATTCGCAGCCCTTTTCTTTTATCGCTGACTTGGCAGCTTCTCTTTGCCAAGAATCGCGTCCCATTCTTCTTCTGTCACGGGCATAATCGACAAGCGATTTCCACGTTTCACCAACGGCATGTTCTCAAGTTCTGGCATCGCTTTCATCACCGACAACGGAATCACTCGCGCCGTTTTACGTACAAACTCGACATCCACCATAATCCAACGCGGGTTGTCTGGGTCTGACTTTGGATCGTAATAATCGCTTTCGGGATCGAATTGGAAATGATCGGGATAGGCTTCTCTCACAACTTTAGCAATACCTGCCACGCCAACATGTTTACAAGAAGAGTGGTAAATCAGGACTAAATCGCCCACCTTCACTTGGTCACGCATCATATTGCGCGCCTGATAATTACGAACTCCCTCCCAACATGAAACCTTTTGGGTTCGAAGCGTGTCAATAGAAAAGGTATCTGGTTCAGTTTTAAATAACCAATATGCCATAATGCCATCCGATGCCGATTGAGTAACAATAATGAGGAAGATATAACATGAAGGCTTTGAAAAACCCAGTGGCGCTTGCCACCCTGCTGGTTCTGCAAGCATGTAGTTCACAGTCGCCACAATCTGGTGCCGCTGACCCAACCTCTCCACCAGCAACCTTAGATAAGCCTGAAACCATTCAACCTCAAACTTTTATGCTGCGCGGAAAAGTGATCGTCGGTCACGAGAGCCAATACATCATGCCTTGTGGCAGCGACAAGCAATATTGGTTGCAACTGTCACCACAGCAAATGCAACGAGCAATTCAGTTAAATAACGAGCCTTACCAGACCATGTATGGCGAGGTTATCGGCCACCTCAACCCACCGGGCATCGATGGGTTTTCTGCTGATTTCGATGCTAACTTTGTCGTGGAACAAGTGAACTTCCTCACAACGGAAAATCCAAACCGTTGTCAGCAACCAAACAAACCAACTCGCGTGTTTGGTAATGAGCCTTCTTGGTCGGCAAGCTTTGAGGCTAATGGACTAACATTCCAGCAAATCGGCAAACAAACCACAAAATTAGCGATTAAAAGCAGTCAGCTTCAACCTCGCCAGCGCACTTATCAACTACAAGATGGTGAGCTTCGCTTAACAGAAAACCTCTGCTCAGACACAATGAGCGATTCTTTGTATGGCTGGAAAGCAACACTAAAACATGATGGCGAGACGTATCAAGGTTGTGGTATGGCTGCAAACGTCGATGCAACGCTTGGCTGGGCTAATACCTATGTCGCGACCTCAACCCAATCACAAGGCTTTGAAGTACAAATGACCTTAAACCCAGACCATAGCGCCACAACAAAATACCGTTACGCCAATGGACAAGCACCATTAATCGAGCGTGGTTACTGGCAACAGTTAAGTCCGTATCAGGTTCAAGTTGTCATGACGCATCATCAACAGCAAAGGCTAGTGTCAGAGCGACTGTTTACTCGAGAAGGCAATCAGCTCAAAGCGACCAAAGAAAAAGTCGGTAACTTGGTATACCCAATCGCCGATGGTGGTTTAGTCCTTTATCCTGCCACCGTTCGTGATGAAGGCATCATGCAACCAGCCGAAAAACGCACCAACAACCCCATCGGTAGTGCTGACGTCCCTTCTAGTGCAGAGTTTGATTCAAAAGTAGATGCCGCGGTGCGCAACTACTTCTTTATCCATCAACCCCCCCCCAACAATAACCAATACCGTTGGCTAACTTACGACCTCAACAGCGATGGTAACGAAGAGCTATTGGTACAGTTGGATTGGTGTGGTTCCGGAGGCTGTACATTGCTGATATTTGAACATCACGAAAAGGAATGGCGATTTAATAGCCGCATTACACTAGTGCAAAGCCCGATTATGCTCGGCCAACAAACCTCTCATGGTTGGCGAGATCTGATTTTTAATGTCAGCGGTGGCGGAGCTAAAGCGGCTCAACACGTGATGCAATACACTGGGGTTAGCTACCCACTCAACCCAAGCATGGCGCCAACGGCAACGCCGAACCAAGTCAGTGGTGTGCGTCTGTTCTCTGATGGGATAAGCCCGGTGCGCGAAGGAGTTCGTCTGTAATGTCACAACCGTGTCCAACCTGCGGTTTTCAATTCAATTGTATGTGCTCGCTAATGCCGAAACTTACCAGTGAGCACAACATCCTGCTGTTAATGCATCCGAATGAACTGAAGCGTGATACTAATACCGGCCAGCTACTAGAGCAGTGCCAACTCAACATTGAGCGAGTAATCTGGGATCGCAAACAGCCACCAGCAGAATTGCTCACTCTATTAGCTGATCCGTCGCGGTATCCGGTGTTGCTCTTCCCCTGTGAAGAAAGTATCACACTCGAAGATGTGGTACTCCAAAGCCAGCAACAAACCAAAACTCCGCTGTTTATTATTTTGGATGCCACCTGGCAAGAGGCGCGCAAGATGATCAATAAGAGCCGTTGGTTAGAAGGTATCCCTACTATGGGATTGTCTGCGTCGGCGGACTCACAATATCAGCTGCGACGCAACCAACAACAAGGTAACTTGTGCACGTTTGAAGTCGCTGCACATTTGCTCGGGCAACTTGGAGAACAAAACAACCAACAACAAATGCAGCGCTTTTTTGCCCATTACCTCGCTCTGTTCCAAGCTGAAAAGAGTGGACACGCTCTTAAGCGTTAAACATTAAGCTCAGTAGAAGAACCAAGTAAATTACCACCTTCTAAAGAAGGTGGCTTTGTGTGAGCCCCCTAAAAGGGGGCCTTTGTTTAGTCCAGCGCCA
>NZ_JAWOSW010000023.1:0-72783 GCF_033338535.1 Vibrio sp. Vb2131 | reverse complement strand
TCAGAAGTGAAACGAAATAGCGCCGATGGTAGTGTGGGGCTTCCCCATGTGAGAGTAGGACATCGCCAGGCTTTAAATTTAAGAAGCCCGCTCGAAAGAGCGGGCTTTTTTGCATCTATAGAGTTTTAAAATTAGCTCACTTTATACCTAAAAAGTGTTCATCTAAGGTGCGATATACTTGCTCTCTGCAACCTTCCAAAAGGCTTTAACAAGCGGATTTTCCAGCTGAGTTTTGTTGCAGCAAACACCAAGTTTAAAAGGTTTAATTGGTAAGACTTTTAAACGATTTATCTTTTCTCTTACCGGACTGTTATTGATTACAACATCAGGTGCGATACCTACTCCACACCCCAATGCAACCATACTTACGATGGCTTCATGTCCGGAAGTTTGTGCGTAAATCTTTGGCTTTATTTTCATTTGTTTGAGCCAACTATTGGCCCTGTCTCTTGCCGTTCCTGCTTCTGGGAGTATGAATGGAATGACCGACCAGTCTGGTTTTTCTTTTTGTAGCTCTTCAGCAAACGCACTAACCCCAACAGGTACGATGACAGAAAGTGGGATTTCACTGATCGTTTCAAATGCGATTTTATTTGGCATCTGTTCTGACTTGGCTGATATGGCAATATCGGCTTCATCTGCTAGTATTTTGTCGATCGCTTGAGCTGGATCGCCGGTTGATAGTTTGAACTCAATGAAAGGGTTCTGAATACGAAAGTCAGAGATTAGCTCCGGAAGATGGCTGTAGCTTGCAGTAACAGAACAAAAGAGACGGATTTCTCCTTTCAATTCATCCTCGGTTCCTTTCAGGTGACTCTGATACTGCTGCCATTCGCCAAGAATCTTTAAGGCGACTGGGACTAGCTTTTTACCTTGGATAGTTAAATCAACGCTACGGTTGTCGCGTAAAAACAATTGTTGGCTGGTTTCCTCCTCTAATTTTTGTATCTGTCGGCTTAAGGCTGAAGGGCTAATATGCATTGCCGCTGCGGTCTTGGCGAAACTTTTACTCTCACAGAGATGAATGAAAAGTTGCAGGCTTTTGATATTCATTAAATTTTCATTTCCATGTTGCATAAATTGCAATAACTAATTGTGAATATATCACTTTAAGCAATCTCATGTCTGTTTTAGTATGAAGTTATTCGGTAAGGCAATTACTGACCTCAATGGAAGAATCTCAAAGGAGTACCCAGATGGCTAATTATTTCAATACCCTAAACTTGCGCGAGCAGTTGGACCAATTAGGTCGTTGTCGTTTTATGGACCGCAGTGAGTTCGCTTCAGAAGCGGATTATCTGAAAGGTAAGAAAGTAGTCATTGTAGGTTGTGGTGCTCAAGGTCTTAACCAAGGTCTGAACATGCGCGACTCTGGTCTAGACGTTGCTTATGCGCTTCGCCAAGCCGCGATTGATGAGCAACGCCAGTCATTCAAAAACGCAAAAGACAACGGTTTTGAGGTAGGTAGCTACGAAACGCTAATTCCACAAGCTGATCTAGTAGTAAACCTTACTCCAGATAAGCAGCACACAAACGTTGTTGAGACGGTAATGCCGTTAATGAAAAAAGGCGCAGCACTGGGTTACTCTCACGGTTTCAACGTTGTTGAAGAAGGCATGCAAATCCGTAAAGACCTAACGGTAGTAATGGTTGCACCTAAATGTCCAGGTACGGAAGTTCGTGAAGAATACAAGCGCGGTTTCGGTGTACCGACTCTTATCGCTGTTCACCCAGAGAACGACCCAAAAGGTGAAGGTTGGGATATCGCGAAAGCTTGGGCTGCAGCAACAGGTGGTCACCGTGCAGGCTGTCTAGAGTCTTCTTTTGTTGCTGAGGTGAAATCTGACCTAATGGGTGAGCAAACTATCCTTTGTGGCATGCTACAGGCTGGCTCTATCGTATGTTACGAGAAGATGATTGCTGATGGTATCGATCCTGGCTACGCTGGTAAGCTTCTTCAATACGGTTGGGAAACCATCACTGAAGCACTGAAGTTTGGTGGTATCACTCACATGATGGATCGCCTAACTAACCCTGCAAAAGTGAAAGCATTTGCGCTTTCTGAAGAGCTAAAAGAACTGATGCGTCCGCTATACAACAAGCACATGGATGACATCATCACCGGTCACTTCTCTAGCACTATGATGGCTGACTGGGCAAACGACGATGCAAATCTACTAGGCTGGCGTGCAGAAACAGGTGAAACTGCTTTCGAAAACTACCCAGAAACTGACGTAGAAATCTCTGAGCAAGAGTACTTCGATAACGGTATCCTGATGGTTGCTATGGTTCGTGCGGGTGTTGAGCTAGCATTCGAAGCGATGAGGGCATCTGGCATCATCGATGAGTCTGCTTACTACGAGTCTCTACACGAGCTGCCACTTATCGCAAACACTATCGCACGTAAGCGTTTATACGAGATGAACGTGGTTATCTCAGACACTGCGGAATACGGTAACTACCTGTTCGCTAACGTAGCAACGCCGCTTCTACGTGAGAAGTTTATGCCGGCCGTAAATACTGACGTAATTGGTAAAGGTTTAGGTGAAACGTCTAACCAAGTAGATAACGCGACTCTTATCGCTGTGAATGAAACAATCCGCAATCACCCTGTAGAGTACATCGGTGAAGAGCTACGTGGTTACATGACTGATATGAAGCGTATCGCGGTGGGCGGCTAAATTACTGGCCTTAAGGTTCCATTTTGGTGTCGAAGGTGCTCGTTTACTATCGTAAAGTCCGCGCCTTCTCCTAGAAATGAAGCCTTAATACTGCGTAATTTACTTAGTCTCAAGTAACGCAGTAGATAAACTCCAGGCAGACTGGAGTGATAAATACAAAATAAAACACAACATCTAATCAAAAGGCTTGGTCGCCGTTGACCAAGCCTTTTTGTTTTTAGCCGATTTATCTGCGCGCCGATAAGAAAAACGCTCCTTTGTGAGGAGCGCTTTGATACTTATTTTTCAGCAAGCTTTTCTTCAAGTTGCGCCAACTTCTGTTCCATTTCTGTTAGCTTTTGACGTGTACGTAGTAAAACTTGAGTTTGAACATCAAACTCTTCGCGACTTACAACATCTAGCTTGTTTAGCTGGCCTTGGATTACTTGACGAACTTTCTGATCGACATCAGAGCCCAACTCTTTTACAGGTTGAGGCATTGAGTCGTGAATCTGTTTAGCAATTTGCTCTAATTTCTTTGGGTCAAACATAGTGGCTAAAACTCCTTTTGATTTGTCCTCATTTTAAGTAAATGATACGTGAAAGTCGCCATTTAGATGGCAAAAAAGAGAGCGGCAATAAAAAAGGCCACCGAAGTGACCTTTTTGAATGCCTTAATAGCTTATCTGTTATCCGCTAATTCACGATGAGCTGCTTTCGCTTCGTCAACTCGCGCTAACTTCTCCAAGTCTTTGTCTTCAACAAATACTGGCAGAGGTTTGTGTTTTTCAGCTAGGTAGCTGTAAATCACAGGTAGCACGAATAGTGTGAACAGTGTACCGATTGCAAGGCCAGCAACGATGACGATACCGATACTGAAACGTTGCGCGGCACCTGCACCTGTTGCGTACATCAGTGGGATCAGACCTGCGATCATCGCTGCAGTGGTCATTAGGATAGGGCGAAGACGCACTTTCGCAGCTTCCATCACCGCATCAATACGAGACAGTTTATTATGTAACTGCTCTTCCTTGGCGACTTCACAGATCAAGATACCGTGCTTGGTTATTAGGCCGACCAGCGTGATCAAACCAACCTGCGAGTATATGTTCATCGAGGCCGTACCCCAGGCCAATGCGATCAAGGCACCACATATTGCCAGAGGTACAGATACCATGATGACAATAGGATCGCGGAGTGATTCAAATTGAATCGCCAGAACGAGGAAGATGATCGCAAGTGCAAGACCGAAGGTTGCATACAAGGCACTACCTTCCGTTACAAACTGACGAGATTCGCCCATGTAATCATGGTTATACCCTGCAGGCAGTTTGGTTTGTGCAATATTTTCAAACCAATTAACTGCATCCCCCATCGAAACACCAGGGCCTGTAACAGCCCCCACAGTTGCTGAGTTTAGCTGGTTGAAGTGTGGCAAAGAGCGAGGCTCAGCCACCACATCAATGGTAATCAGACTACCTAATGGAACCGCTTTACCATCCACAGAGCGTACATAGTAGTTCTTCATCGATTCTGGGTTTAGACGCCATTTACGCTCAACCTGAGGAATTACCTCATAAGAGCGGCCATTTAGGTCGATACGGTTTACATAACCATCTGCCATCATGGTGCTGAGGGTGATACCAATGTCTTGCATAGTCACACCGTAGGCACCCGCTTTGTCTTTATCGATCTTGATCTTCATCGTTGCAGAATCATATTTCAGATCCAGATCGGAATAGACAAACATTGGACTGCTTGCTACTTCCGACAGAATGTCATTTGCAACGGTAAACAAACTTTCAAAGTTGTTTGGCGTTGTAATTACGAACTGTACAGGAAGGCCTGAACCAGCACCTGGTAGCTCCGGCATTTCGTAGGCAGCAATAGACATTCCCGGAATGCTCGAAACAAGCCCGCCAACACGCTGTTTGATTTCTGCTTGGCTCGCTTCTCGTTCGCCCCATGGTTTGAGTGTAGCTAAACCAAACGCTTGGTTAGAATCCGGTACACCGTTAAATACCTGAGCGTATTCCACTTCTGGTTGATCAGAGAGAATCTTATTCACATCATCCATGGTGTTTTGGATGTAGTCCAAATTCGAATTTGATGGTGCGGTCCCTATGAGTACTACAACACCTTTATCTTCAGATGGAGCTAGCTCGCTAGGAATAAACTTGAATAGGACTGGTAAACTTGCGAATACAATTATCGCAAACACGATCACCACTGGTCGGCTAGCCATTATTGCTTTTAACATGCTTGCGTAGCGATTAGTCATGCCATCAAGTACATGGTGAACTTTTTGCTCAAACTTGCTTGGCTTCTCGTTCGCCTTCAGCATCTTCGAACACATCATTGGTGATAGTGTCAAAGCGATGATGCCGGATACGAATACTGAACCTGCCAGTGTCAAAGCGAACTCTTTGAACAATGAACCGGTGATACCACCCATCAATGCGATCGGCGCGTACACTGCACCTAGCGTCAATGTCATCGCGATAACTGGAACCGCAATTTCACGCGTACCAATAATTGCAGCTCGGAATGGCGATTCCCCTTCTTTGATGTGACGGTCAACGTTTTCTAGTACAACGATCGCGTCATCCACCACCAGACCGATGGCAAGCACCATCGCCAGTAGCGTCATCAAGTTCCAAGAGAAACCCATTGCCTGCATCACCATTGCCACACCAATCAATGAAAGTGGAATGGTCACGATAGGAATGATTACCGCGCGGAATGAACCTAGGAACAGTGTGATAACCACAAGTACGATGACCGCTGCTTCAAGAATCGTTTTCACTACTTCGTGAATCGATTCGTTGATGGCGATAGTTGAGTCGTACATCACGTTCATTTTGATGTTACTTGGTAGGTTGCGCTCAAGCTGAGGCAACAGTTCAAGTACGTCTGCTGCAATGTTGATTGGGTTAGCGCTTGGTGCTGCGTTGATCGCCGCAACCACGGCTTCTTGACCGTTTGCACTTGCGCGATAAACGTCGTGACTCTTCTCCAGCGTTACTTTAGCGATATCACCTAGGCGGATGACATCCCCTTCACCAGTTTTCACGACCAATGCTTCAAGTTCAGCAACGTTTGATACCTGAGTATCTGCGCTACCGTTATAAAGCACGAACTCACCCGTCGCTTGACCGGTTGCAGATTGGTAGTTGTTGGCGTTAAGAACGCTCATCACATCCGTAGCGGTCAACTTCAAAGCGCCCATTTTGGCAGGATCTAGCCATACGCGCAGTGCGTACTTCATACCACCATACAGGTCAACTTTGGATACACCGTTTACAGTGAACAACTGCGGGTTGATTACACGCTCGAGGTAGTCTGTGATCTGGCTTGAAGATAACTCGTCACTCGTAAAGCCGATGTAAAGCACTGCGGTAGTCGAACCTGTCGACATGGTTACGGTTGGATCTTCGGCTTCTTTTGGAAGCTGAGAACGTACCGAGTTCGTTTTCGCTAAGATATCAGCCAATGCTGCATTCGGGTCAGTATTCAACTTCATGTTGACAGTAATGGTTGATTTACCTAGTACCGATTGCGAAGTCATGTAATCAATATTATCGGCTTGCGCCACCGCTTGCTCCAATGGCTGAGTAATAAAGCCTTGGATCAAGTTGGCACTTGCACCGTAGTAACTGGTGGTCACGGTGACCACCGTATTCGTCATTTCAGGGTACTCACGAACTTGCATTTTGAACACCGCTTGCAAACCAAGCAATGCAATCAAAAAGCTGATCGATACCGCTAAAACTGGACGTTTTATAAAAACATCTGTAAAGCGCATAATGCCTCCAACTTAAAGCATTGGTGTTTCAGCAGGTGGGGTAGTTGCATCGCTTTCGACAATGCTTACTTTCGCATGGTTACTCAAACGGACTTGACCCGATGTCACCACTACATCACCTGGCTTTACGCCTTCTAGAATGTGTGCGATATCTTTAGAGCGTTCGCCAACTTTTACCACATGCTGCTTAACGCGTTTTTCGCCATCTTCTTCTGTTACGATGTAAACATTGTCGCCATATAGCGTAAATGTGATCGCGGTTTGAGGTAGAGTGACCTGATTTTCTAACTTAGGCAGAATGATGTTTGCACGCGCGAACATACCACTACGCAGTTTGCCGTCACTGTTAGGGATATCCGCTTGAACTTGAATCAAACCACTTTGTACGTTAACCGCAGGCTCAATCGCAGAAATTGAACCTTTGAAAGGCTGTTCTGGGTAGGCATCCACGAAGATATCCACTTCTTGGTCGATATTGATACGTGAAATATCGGTTTGCGGCACGGTAAAGCGTAAACGCATCACGCTGGTGTCTTCCAGGCGAACAATATCGGTACCCGCTTGTAGGTACTGACCTAGGTACACGTTACGAATACCTACTACACCATCAAATGGCGCTTTGATTTCGCGTCGGTCGATGGTCGCTTTCAAGCTTTCAATGTCCGCTTTTAAGGAGAAGTAGTTCGCTTCTGCTTCGTCATACGCTTCTTTAGAAATAGAGCCTTTTTTAAATAGCCCTTGGTAGCGTTTGTATTTCGCTTCTGCTGCTGGCAACTTGGCTTGCGAGCTCTTTAAATTCGCTTTCTCAACGTCAGAGTCAAGCAGTACTAGTGGCTGACCTGCTTTGACTTGAGTACCGGAATCAAATGCGATTTTATCGATAACACCGCTCGTTTCGTTCGCTACCGTCACGCCTTGATTTGGCTCGATAAAACCAATTGCCTCGATGACTGGTACCCAATCCACCGCTTGCACTTCAGTTACGGTTACTGGGAATGCTGGTTCAGGGCGATTGGCAAACTGCTCCATTTTGTCTTTGATATCAATTAGTCTGTATGTAACAACGCTACCAAAAAGTAATAAAACAATTGATAGCATCAAAATCCACTTTTTCATTCTATTAAGAACTCCAAGTTAGTGTTTAATAATTGCATCCCAACTGGCTTCAATAGCGGCCTCTAATGCCGTCTTATCCAGTTGATAAAATCCCAAAGCGTGTTTCCGAGCAAGTGCAACACTTGCCTCAAAACTTAATCCAGAAAGTACTTCGTTATCGAGAAGCTTGAATACTCCCTCGTCTTTACCCTGATTAAAAAGAAGATCTACTTGGGCAAACATTTGTCTCTCAAGTTCCCGAGCTTTGCTACTATTTGAACAGGGTAAAGATTCATATTGGACTCGGTTGCTGATCGCACTTAAGTTCGAGCTCGCTAGATTCCAAATATTGAGCCACATGGTTCGATAACGCTGTTTTAAAGGCATCTCTTCACTAACACCTAGTTGCACCGCAGTAGCAACACGCTTAGCAACGTTAAGGCGTAGTTCCTCTAAAAGATGTTCTTTATCTGAGAAATAACGGTAAATCGTCCCTGCTGCGACACCTGCCTCATTGGCGAGCTTTTGCATGGAAAGCCCTTGAAAGCCAGATTCAGCAATGAGTTGTTCAGCAGCGACTAAGATTTGTTCTCGTTTATCTACAGCAGGGTTATCCTTCATAATGTCACCCTTTAGTGAATGAACGTTCATTCATTATAGCTTAAATACCCGCCATTTATGCAACAGAATATTGCACTTAATTGGTGTGAAAATTACAAGAAATCAGCATAGCTTTCACGAGGCCACCCCTTTATCATAGGCGCCACATTCATCACCCGCAGAGAATTTCTATGAAGCTGAACCCTAGTCAAGATGAAGCCGTGAAATACGTGTCTGGTCCATGCCTAGTGCTAGCTGGTGCTGGCTCGGGCAAAACTCGTGTTATTACCAATAAAATCGCTTATCTGGTTCAGCAATGTGGTTACAAAGCGCGTAACATTGCGGCGGTGACGTTTACCAACAAAGCAGCACGTGAAATGAAGGAGCGTGTAGGTCAAACGTTAGGGAAAGGTGAGTCTAAAGGTTTGATGGTATCAACATTCCACACTTTAGGATTGAACATCATCAAGCGTGAGTACAAGTATTTAGGGTTGAAAGCGGGCTTCTCACTGTTTGATGACCAAGACCAGCTAGCGCTGCTCAAAGAACTTACCGAAAAGCAGCTTGATGGTGATAAAGATCTGCTACGTCAGCTTCTGAGTTGTATTTCCAACTGGAAAAACGACATGTTGACGCCAGAGCAAGCCAAAGCGCGTGCGCAAGGTGAACAGCAACAATTGTTTGCGTTCTGTTTTGATATGTACCAAAAGCAAATGAAAGCCTATAACGCGCTCGATTTTGATGACCTAATTTTGATGCCCGTTTTACTCTTACGTAATCATGAAGACGTTCGTCAGCGTTGGCAGAATCGTATCCGTTACCTACTGGTTGACGAGTATCAAGATACCAACACGAGTCAGTATGAGCTGGTCAAATTAATTGTCGGAGAACGTGGGCGATTGACTGTTGTAGGGGATGACGATCAGTCTATTTATTCATGGCGTGGTGCGAAACCTCAGAACCTCGTGTTGCTGGGTGAAGATTATCCGAATTTGCGTTTGATTAAGCTAGAGCAAAACTACCGTTCAACGAGTCGAATCCTGCGTGCGGCCAACATTTTGATAGCTAACAACCCTCACGTCTATGAGAAGTCTTTGTTCTCTGAAATTCCTGACGGTGAAAAACTCAAAGTGTTGTTGGCTAAAAATGAAGAGCACGAAGCAGAGCGCGTAACGGGTGAACTAATTGCGCATAAGTTCCTAAACCGTACCGAATATAAAGATTATGCGATTCTATATCGTGGTAACCACCAATCACGTTTGATTGAAAAGTCTCTGATGCAAAACCGTGTACCGTATAAAATTTCTGGTGGCACCTCGTTTTTTGCACGCGCAGAGATTAAAGACATCATGGCGTATTTGCGTGTTTTGGTTAATCCGGATGACGACAATGCATTTTTGCGCATTGTGAACACTCCGCGACGTGAAATTGGCCCAGTAACGTTAGAGAAATTAGGCAGTTATGCCAATATGCGAGGCAAGAGCCTGTTTGAGTCGAGCTTTGAAATGGGGCTCGAACAGCACCTAACGGGACGTGGCCTAGAAAACCTGCGTCGTTTCACCCAATGGCTAGTGGCGATTGCTGATCAAGCTGAGCGTGGTGATACCGTCGAAGCGGTTCGTTCGCTAGTTCGTGATATCCATTATGAAGATTGGCTATACGAAACTTCAACAAGTCCGAAAGCCGCTGAAATGCGAATGAAGAACGTTTCTGACCTTTATTCATGGATAGTGGCGGACCTAGAGGGTGACAACTACGATCAAGAAGAGAAAACGTTAAAAGAAGTCGTTCAACGTTTGACCTTGCGTGACATGATGGAGCGCGGTGAAGAAGATGAAGACAGTGATGCAGTACAACTGATGACCTTGCACGCATCAAAAGGCCTTGAGTTCCCATATGTATACTTAATTGGGTCCGAAGAAGGTATTTTACCGCACCAAACCAGTATTGATGAAGATAACGTGGAAGAAGAGCGTCGCCTGATGTACGTTGGTATTACTCGAGCGCAACGTGAACTGACTTTCACTATGTGCAAAGAGCGTCGGCAGTTTGGCGAGTTGATCAAACCTACTCAAAGCCGCTTTTTGGATGAGTTGCCATTTGATGACGTTGAATGGGAAGTAAACAAAAAGCCAGTATCAGCAGAAGAGCGTATGGCGAAAGGTCAAGCACACATTGCCAATATTCGAGCAATGTTTAAGAAGTAAAGTAACCTTGTTCTCACTGACTAAAAACAAAAAGGCTTGCCAACTGGCAAGCCTTTTTCGTTGATGTCTTTACTTATAGACCTTCAATCATGTGGTCAATTGCTGCGATGATTTCATCGTCAGAACAGTCCATACAGGTTCCTTTGGCTGGCATCGCATTGAAGCCTTCTAATGCGTGCTTCACTAACGTATCTTTGCCTTGTGCAATACGCGGTGCCCAATCATCGGCATTACCTGTTTTAGGTGCGCCGTTTACACCAGATGCGTGACAAGCAATACAAAAAGTACCATAAACTGTGGCGCCATCACGTGGACCGGTTGGTTCTTCTTTCACTGGCTCAGAACCTGCTAGATAAACATCACCGACAGGTTGGATGCGTTCTGCGATCGCATCGTATTCAGTTTGGCTGATGTCAGAAGCTAAAGCTGCCGTAGAAAACGTTAAGGCAGCGAACAAAACGCTAATCATTTGTCGAGACATATCCATTAAACCCACTTCACATTCCCGAGGTAAGTGACTTACCTATTTATATAGTTAGAGTATTAATGCCGAGCAGAGAAATCATTAAATTCCACTGAATGGCATAGAATGATTAGACAACTTGGTTGCAGCTGTTAAATCAATGTAAATAATGGGTGATTATATCCCGATAACTTGTTGCAATAAACAACAAGTTATCCATGACAGGGCGTGAATCACATCAAAAATCCACTTTAACGGAAGATAACTGTCGAAAAAGAGACCAAACGATAAAAAAAGTAAAAAAAGTACTAGACGGCATAGTGTGATATCCGTATTATTCCACTCCGCCGATAGGGCATGCGCCCGTAGCTCAGTTGGATAGAGCGTTGGCCTCCGGAGCCAAAGGTCGAAGGTTCGAATCCTTTCGGGCGTACCATTGCCTCGGAGGATACATCGGTAAAAATCAGTGGTGGCTATAGCTCAGTTGGTAGAGCCCCGGATTGTGATTCCGGTTGTCGCGAGTTCAAGTCTCGTTAGCCACCCCATTCTTTCTTTTTGAGATTGAATGCGGTAGCATTGCTCCCAATCTTGATTCAATCAAGATAAAACATCGTCGGTGAATAGCGCAGCTTGGTAGCGCATCTGGTTTGGGACCAGAGGGTCGGGGGTTCGAATCCCTCTTCACCGACCACTATTTAGTTTATGGCTCTAATAGAGCGGTAAACAGCAAAAATTGATGGTGGCTATAGCTCAGTTGGTAGAGCCCTGGATTGTGATTCCGGTGGTCGCGAGTTCGAATCTCGTTAGCCACCCCATTAATTAAGGTGACTTCTTAGTTGAAGTGTCCTGTCTGATTTGAGAAAATCAGCAAATACAGTTCGGTGAATAGCGCAGCTTGGTAGCGCATCTGGTTTGGGACCAGAGGGTCGGGGGTTCGAATCCCTCTTCACCGACCACTATTTAAAGCCTCAGTCGAAAGACTGGGGCTTTTTTGCATCTCTCCTGAAAAGAATCGGCATTCCATTTCAATTTTCCCCAAAAGTGTACAGCTCTAGGGGCTTTTGACCACCTATGATCCAAATGCTTTTCGAGCTGACAAAATAAACCCCAGAGCAGTGTCTGGGGTTTTGTAGTTTTCTAATCCGCTGCTTTTATTGGGCGAGTGTTTTAAGGATTTCTTTCAGTTCTACCGTTTCTTGGATTTCAAAACTTGGCGTTATATCCGTTGAGTTGCTTGCGCCTGTCGCATTCACCCACACACTCAAAATGCCCATATTGTTAGCGCCAGCAATGTCAGCAGGTAAAGAGTCGCCCACGTGTAGAGCCTCTTCTGGTTTTACTTCGACCAAGTCGAGCGCTTTTTGGAAAATACTTGTAGCAGGTTTCTCTTCTGGCTCTTCTCCTCCCACAATAATATGGTCCACCCAGTTGCTCATTTGTGTCGCGTTTAATTTAGGGTGTTGAGAAAAAATCGGGCCGTTAGTGATCACGACGAGTTTGTAATGTTGACGAAGGTCGCTGAGCATTTCTTTTACACCAGGGAAGAAAGTGAACGCGCCCATACGTGCAGAGTCAAAGTAGTCTTGAGCTTGTTGAGCCTCTTTTGCAGTGATGCTGACGCCTTGCTCCGCCAAGATGTTTTGGATCAGGCCACAACGGAAGGCATTTTCATCGGGTAGCAGAGCCACAAGGTGAGGGAACTCAGCATTCAGCTTTTTGTATACACCCTGCAAGTAGCGCTGCAAAAACGCTTTTGGCTCGGTAACTTGTGGATAGGTCTTATGAATCCAAGTTGTAAACGCTTGTCCTGCAACTTTATCGGCTTGTGACGTTGCACATAAAGTCTCGTCCATATCAAAAAAAATCGCTTTAAGCACAGGGGCTCCTTTTATTTACGGCTTGGCTTTGACACTGTTCATCTATTATCCCACTCTCAATTGTGTCGTAAAGGGTTAAAACCGGCGAGTTTTCTTATGACGTACGAATGAGGATAGCGGTACTTTCCTTTGCTTAGTCAATAAACCGCTTAAGTGGCGCATATTCTGCGTTGGAGCAGGATTTGTGTGGTTTTGCTGTTTTGTTCACGTTTTGACCTATCCTTTCTCTTCCTAAGTTTGGCTTTTTGTATTTGCCGACTATTTTATTAATAGTTTTTTATGTTGAAAAAACACTTTTTGCATATGATATTGTTTGTTAAATGTTAATAAATGCACATGAATAATATGGTTAATGATCTTGTTTAGCTCATGTTTACTTTTAGAGCATTTTTCTAGTTTTATTGGTGCATGACGCACAAAAATAGTGTGATATGAAAATGGTTAAATACTTGTTAATGCATTTTTATTCGCTAATTGTGCGTTTATTTAATGTTTTTTCGGCGGAATATACTTTAATTGTTGCTTTTTTGTGTGATTTTTGCCAAATTATTTCCGCATTAAGATTTCAGAGTATTATTCTGAATTTGAACGGATTCATTCAGGTGATGAATGGTGCTTTTGGCATGATTCGATACCACAGACAAGGCAGTAGAGGTCTGAAATGTCACTATTAGAAGTGAAAAACCTTCGTATTGAATACCCATCCCGACACGGCGTTCACGCTGCCGTGAAGTCACTTTCTTTTCATATTGAACGTGGTGAAATCGTGGGTGTTGTTGGCGAATCAGGTGCGGGTAAATCCACCGTTGGTAACGCCGTTATTGATTTGCTTAGCCCTCCAGGTCGCGTTGCTAGCGGCGATGTTTTCTTGGATGGAGAAAAAATTTCTGGCCTATCACCAGAAGCGATGCGTAAGGTTCGCGGCTCGAAAATAGGTTTTATTTTCCAAGATCCGATGACCTCGCTCAATCCACTTTTTACTGTTGAGCAACAGCTGAAAGAGACGATCCACGCCAACATGAAGGTCTCTGATGAAGAGGCGTATCAGCGCGCGCTTTCTCTTATGCAGCAGGTTGGTATTCCTCAACCAGAAAACCGCTTAAAGCAGTACCCGCACCAATTCTCTGGTGGTATGCGTCAGCGTGTTGTCATTGCCATTGCTTTGGCTGGTGAGCCTGATCTCATCATTGCGGACGAACCAACTACGGCGTTAGACGTTTCTATCCAAGACCAAATCCTCAACTTGATCCGCGAGCTGTGTATCAAGAACAATGTCGGCTGTATGTTGGTTACTCACGATATGGGTGTCGTCTCCAACGTCACCGATCGCGTGGCGGTAATGTATCGTGGTGACTTGGTGGAGTTTGGACCAACAGCCAAAGTATTGGGCGATCCTGATCACTCTTATACTCGCAGTCTAATTTCAGCGGTACCACGTTCAGACAGAAAGCTAGATCGTTTCCCGTTAGTAAGCTATATCGAAGAAGCGGCGGAAATGGAGCCACTCGATATCAAGAACCACTGGTTAGGACAAAGCCAAGATGAGCGTGAGTACACTGGCCCGCTTTTGGACGTGAAGAACGTCAATCTTCGCTTTGTGACCAAAGACTCTTTGTTCGAGAGCCGCCGAGAATACGTGCAAGCATCTAATAATGTGAGCTTTGAAGTGCACGAAGGCGAAACCTTTGGTTTGGTGGGCGAGTCTGGTTCAGGTAAATCGACCATTGCACGTGTGATTGCTGGTTTATACCAACCTAACTCTGGTCAGGTGAAATTCGAGGGCATTGACCTGACCGCTTTAACCTCTGAGAAAGAGCGCCGCCCGATGCGTCGTCAAATGCAGATGGTGTTCCAAAACCCATATACTTCAATGAACCCTCGTATGAAGGTATTCGATATTATTGCTGAGCCAATCCGTTTCCATAAATTGACGAAAAACGAGTCGGAAACTCGCCAAATCGTAAATGACCTATTGGATCATGTTGGTTTGGGTCGAATGGCTGGGCTTAAGTACCCTCATGAATTCTCCGGTGGTCAGCGTCAGCGTATTTCTATTGCGCGTGCGTTGGCGACTCGTCCTCGACTTTTGATTTGTGATGAACCGACCTCAGCACTGGACGTATCGGTACAGGCACAAATTCTAAACTTGCTGAAAGATCTGCAAAGTGAGCTGAACTTGACTATGTTGTTTATCAGCCACGATTTACCTGTTATTCGTCAGATGTGTGACCGAGTAGGTGTGATGCAAATGGGTACACTTTTAGAAGTGGCACCAACAGAACAGTTATTCACGGCACCTCAACACGAATACAGCAAAAAATTGATTTCTCTGATGCCGGAGTTTACTGGCTTGCGAGAAGAGATCGAAACGGCATAAACCAAGCAATTCGCTTGGCTAACCTTTAGTCATAACAAAGACGCAAACACAACAACAAGGGATCCGTATCCCCGCATGAAGGAGTTATGCAAATGAAAACCATGAAAAGCAAATTAGCAGTGGCGCTAATGGCTGCGGGCCTAAGCTTTAACGCAATGGCAGCAGATATCAAAGTTGGCTATGCAGCTGACCCAGTATCGCTTGACCCACATGAGCAGCTATCAGGTGGCACACTGCAAATGTCACACATGGTATTTGATCCGTTGGTTCGCTTTACTCAAAAAATGGATTTCGAGCCTCGTCTAGCAGAAAGCTGGGAACGTATTAACGATACGACTGTTCGTTTCAAACTGCGTGAAGGTGTGAAATTCCATTCTGGCAATACTCTAACGGCTGACGACGTCGTGTGGACGTTCCAGCGTTTACAAAGCTCTCCTGACTTTAAAAACATCTTCGACCCGTACGAAAAAATCGTCAAAGTTGACGACAACACGTTCGATCTTGTAACTAAAGGTCCTTACCCACTAGTGTTGCAAACCGCAACGTACATTTTCCCTATGGACAGCAAGTTCTACACGGGTAAAACCGCAGACGGCAAAGACAAGTCTGAACTAGTGAAGCACGGTAACTCATTTGCATCGACTAACGTTTCTGGCACGGGTCCGTTCATCGTGACATCACGTGAGCAGGGCGTAAAAGTGGAATTTGAACGCTTTAAAGATTACTGGGACAAAGAGTCGAAAGGTAACGTTGATAAGCTAACACTTGTTCCAATCAAAGAAGACGCGACTCGTGTAGCAGCGCTGCTTTCTGGCGGTGTTGACATGATTCACCCTGTAGCGCCAAACGACCACAAACGCGTTGAAGATGCTGATGGCATCGACCTAGTTACGCTACCTGGTACTCGTATCATCACGTTCCAACTAAACCAAAACAGCAACGAAGCATTGAAAGACGTTCGCGTTCGCCAAGCGATTGTTCACGCAATCAATAACGAAGGTATCGTGAAGAAAATCATGAAAGGCTTCGCAACGGCTGCTGGTCAGCAAAGCCCGGCAGGTTACGTGGGTCACGATGACAAACTGGTTCCTCGCTACGATTTGAAGAAAGCGAAAGAACTGATGAAAGAAGCGGGCTACGAAAACGGCCTGACGCTAACGATGATCGCACCAAACAACCGTTACGTGAACGATGCGAAAGTAGCACAAGCGGCGGCGGCAATGTTGTCTAAGATCGGTATCAAGGTTGATCTGAAGACCATGCCAAAAGCGCAGTACTGGCCTGAGTTCGACAAGTGTGCGGCAGACATGCTGATGATCGGTTGGCACTCAGATACAGAAGACTCAGCGAACTTCAACGAGTTCCTAACTATGACTCGTAACGAAGAAACCGGTCGTGGTCAGTACAACTGTGGTTACTACTCAAACCCAGAAATGGACAAAGTGGTTGAAGCTGCGAACGTAGAGACGGACCCTGCGAAACGTGCAGAAATGCTGAAGGGCGTAGAAGCGACACTATACAACGACGCAGCATTCGTACCGCTACACTGGCAAAGTGAAGCATGGGGCGCGAAGTCTAACGTGAAAGCGGCAGATATCGTTAACCCAATGGTAATGCCTTACTTCGGTGACCTAGTGGTTGAATAATCACGGTTAGTCGACTTTGAGGAGGGATGGATTTCCCTCCTCAACTTAAAGCACTCGACTCAGTTTTGTTTCAGTCGGATTGAGTTGGCTATTTAGACTGAATTTTCTCTCTAATTTAGAGATCTATGGATAGTTAAGGGGCAAGGAATGTTTTCGTTTCTGGTCAAGCGCCTGTTTCAGGCACTGATAGTGATGTTTGTGATCAGTTTGGTGGCGTTTGCCATTCAGGACAACCTGGGTGATCCGCTGCGTGAGCTTGTAGGTCAGTCGGTTTCGGAATCGGAGCGTCAAGCGCTACGCGACGACTTGGGCCTGAACGATCCCTTTATCACAAAGTACACGCGCTTTGTGGGTAATGCACTGCAAGGTGATTTGGGTACCTCATATTTTTTCAAGCGACCTGCGGTTGAGGTGATTCTCGACAAGCTGGTAGCTACATTAGAGCTCGTGTTTGGCGCGACGCTTATCATCATTGTTTTCTCTATTCCGCTTGGGGTGTACTCTGCGATTCATCCTAAGAGTGTTTTTACCAAATTTGTCATGGCGATGAGCAGTGTCGGTATCTCGATTCCGGTGTTCTTAACCGCAATCATGCTGATGTATGTCTTCTCCATAGAACTCGGTTGGTTGCCTTCCTATGGGCGAGGTGAAACCGCTAACGTACTCGGTTGGGAATCTGGCTTCTTTACCATTGATGGTATCAAGCACCTCATCCTACCTTGTATTGCGCTAGCGTCTATCATGCTGCCGTTGTTCATCCGCTTGGTGCGTTCAGAAATGCTGGAAGTTCTGAGTTCGGAATACATTAAGTTCGCCAAAGCAAAAGGTTTGAACTTACAAAAGATTTATTACCAACATGCACTTAAGAACACCATGCTACCAGTATTGACGGTAGGTGGCGTGCAGATTGGTACCATGGTGGCCTACACCATTCTTACTGAAACCGTGTTCCAATGGCCGGGCACTGGCTTCCTTTTCCTAGAGGCAATCAACCGTGTAGATACACCGCTGATCACTGCCTACGTTATCTTTGTTGGTCTGATCTTCGTGGTAACCAATACCATCGTTGACTTGCTGTACGGCATCATCAACCCAACTGTGAACCTAACTGGAAAAGGAGCTTAATCATGAGCCAATCAAATTTAACACCAGCTCCTGCTCCATCAGCGTGGCAGCGTTTCAAAGAGTCAGATTTTCTGTATTATTTCAAACGCGACAAAGTGGCGATGGCGAGTTTTACCGTCTTTATGATGTTCTTAGTATTGGCATTGGCTGCACCGATTCTTGCGCCAACAGACCCGTACGATCTGACGTCTATCGACATCATGGATTCTGAGTTGCCACCTTCGTGGATGGAAGATGGCGATGAGCGTTTTGTTCTTGGTACTGATGAGCAAGGCCGTGATATTTTATCGACCATTCTTTACGGTTCTCGTTTGTCTTTGACGATCGGCTTTTTAGCCGTCGGTCTTCAGTTGATTCTGGGTATCATCATTGGTTTGTCGGCGGGTTATTTCGGCGGCCGTATCGATAGCTTCTTGATGCGTTTTGCAGACGTACAGTTGTCGTTCTCGACCATGATGGTGGCGATCATCGTGTCAGCTATCTTCAAAGCCAGTTTTGGCAGTGATTTTTACAGCCAATATGCGGTGGTCATGCTGGTGGTGATCATCGGTGTGGCAGAATGGCCGCAATACGCACGGACTATTCGTGCCTCGGTATTGGCAGAGAAGAAGAAAGAATACGTCGAAGCGGCGCGTGTGATGGGCTTTAAAGCTCCGCGAATCATGTTCCGTCACATTCTGCCGAACTGTCTATCGCCAATCTTGGTTATCTCGACGGTACAGGTAGCGAACGCGATCATGTCGGAAGCGGCGCTGTCATTCCTAGGCTTAGGTCTGCCAGTCGATCAACCGTCTCTGGGGGCGCTAATCAGCATCGGCTTTAACTACATCTTCTCTGGTGCATGGTGGATTACTGCTTTCCCAGGCATCGTGCTAGTAACATTGGTTTTGGTTATCAACCTGTTGGGCGACTGGCTACGTGATGTATTCAACCCGAAACTGTACAAAGGATAAGAATTTTCCCACCAAGCGTTGTAAATTCGCTTAATTCCTTCCTAAACTGAGAGCCGGATGCAAATTCCGGCTCTTTTTTTGCTAGTTATTCTTTGTTCACATTTTTTTGGCGCTTTTCCGCCATGATGACCTTACCCACTAATTTAGAGTGAAGTGTATGGAAATGAAGAAGGCCCAACGCCCATCTAACGTCTTCCAAGCAAGCCTGGCTTTGGGTTTGTTGCTGGTATGCGCCCAGTTTTCTAATCCAGTTGAGGCGGAGGAGTTCCTTTGCCAAGCCACTCAAGCCAGCGAGAAAGAATTACCGATGCTTGAGAAAACGTGCCCAATTGGTAACGGAGTATGGGGAAAGAAAGTGCCGCAGGGGGGCAACTACCTTTACTGGATTCAATGCGGATTGCTACCCAAGCCTATGTCTCTCGCGAAAGCTAAGCCTCTCTATAGTAAAATCACGACTGACGTATGGATGAAGCCTGAATCCAAAGGCTATCGTTGTTTGATTGGACCTTACAAGGCATTGTCTGATGCGAGGGATGACTTACGAGGAGTCAAAACCTTGTCGAATTACAAAGAGGCGTTCATCCGCGTGGTTGGAAAAGAGAGTAAACAGTCTACGACACCATCTAAACCCGCTGTGCCGTCGAAATCAGCCGCATCTTCGGTTAAGCCAACACCGACGGTGACCCCGAAACCCGCGCCAGTTCCTGCCGTGCGAGCTGATACCGACGCCTTTAAAGCTCCGGAAGAGAAGTCAAAGACCAAGGTAAAAAATACACGTGATAATTCTTCGTCCAAGCCTGTTGCTAAGACCAAAGCGAAGCCAGTTGTGAGCGGGAATGATGACATTGAAGTTCGGTTGAGAACCTCCTTACAAGGCAAAACGTACGTGGTCCCATATTTACTCGATCACCATAATCAGTTTTACATGGAACATGGTAAGCCGTGGAACCGCCTCAACTACGAAAACTCGCACAAAGTATGTCAGCAACTGGGTATGAGCTTAGCCAACCCTGCAGAGTTTAAAGCGCTGAGGGCGTCTGGGGTGATGGAAAAAAATCAATGGCCACTGCAACTGCCGTATTGGGGCAAAGATAAGAAAGGTTTGTTCGCCGATCGTGAGCCCAATCAGCTCACCGGGACCTCATTATTGAACGTGGTGTGCGTGAAATAACGACTCAGATATTGCGGTCAAAATATAGAAGAAAGCCCCGAGTTCGGGGCTTTTTTGCGGTCTCAAATATTATCGCTATTTGAGTGGCGTTTCTTTGTGACAGTTAGAGCAGATATACACTTCTTTGATGCCGACCAATCGTTCCCAAAATGTTCTGCGTCTTCTACGCAAATGCACGCTATCACAGCAAGGGTTAACGATGGTTGCTTTAGTCATCATCACCAGGCTCCAAAATCGGTAGTGAACTCGCGATGCTTGTCATGGCTTCTTTGCTGTTAGAGTACAGACCATATTCCGGTGCGGATTCATGACCGTTTTGTTCTTTACTCCAACGAATACCAATATAAAAGTCACCAAAATCGCGGTTGATGTAACGATGACGAGTTTTGTAATCTGACTCTGAGCCTGTTTCTTCTAGAATCAGCAGTTCACGGTCTTCATCATTCTGGATTTCCCAATTACCTGGAGTTTGGAATCCTGTTGGCATGAACGAAGTGTAGTTGTAAGTATCAGTGTCGTATTCGTACGCACCTGACGAGTATTTCAGGACTGTGTCGTCGCCTGTGCCATTACTTTCTACCATCAAGTCATGCTCTAACGTGCCGTGTTTGATGTGTTCTGCAACCGAAAGTGATTCTGCAAATGGGGTATTGCTTGAGTCCATCCAGAACAGCTCATCATCTGAGATTTTAACGATCATTTGAGTGCCGTTATGCTCGGTTTTGTGCTGGTACAACATTTCATACTCGTCGCCGTAGCTGTTGTATAGCTTACCGTCTTTCAGCTCAACGTCGTTACAGTCTTTATTGTTGTATTCCGTGTAACCAGTTTGTTGGTCCAGATCGGCAAGAATGGCGTAAGCATCGTGTTCCCATGTGTCTTTTAGGAAGTCACTGATGTTCGCTTTGTACTCTTGATTCATCTCATCGTGGTTTGAACCCCAGCAGAATAGTAGGCCTTCAGAATCTTGCATCAACATGGCGTAGCCAATTTCACCATCTTTCTGTGCAAAGCTACCCATTTTCCATTCTTGACCGTTGAAGTGCTCGTGAGTGAAGCCCAAAGTCGGTACTACTGGTGGTGGCGTGACGCCTTCGATAACCGTTGGCATGCTGAGCGCAATTTGTACCGCGGTATGGCCATCTGTTGCGCTAATCGCAAGTACTGCTCCAGCTTCACCTGCTTTTGTTGGTGTGCCTTTAATGGTGATAATTGCATTACCATCCTCAGATACTGTTAGACCTTCAATGTCTACATAGTCCGCTGAGTAGTCGGTAATTTGACCGTCTTTATCTTGGAACAAACCAGAAATATCGAGTGTTTGTTCAAACACTTCACCTTGTTGTAGGTACCAACCATCAACGATGGACTGCAGACGCGCTTGTTCTGTTTCTACAACCATTGGTGGTAAGTTTGCCGATTCGATTTCGAACTGAAATACGGTGCTTACCGTACCCAAAACCTTACCTGACGAATCAATGTCTTGCGCCGTTAGAACAATCTCAAAATCACCAGCTTTCTCTACGATTGCTGTTGGATGTAGAACAATCAGGTTGCCAGTTTGCACAACTTCAATGCCTGTGCCTGCAAAGTTGTGCGTCAGTTTGGTTGTCACAAGGTTTTGGTCTTTGTCTGCAAATAGACCTTCAATGTCTAGCTCTAAGCCATCAAAGTCCACGCCTTGTACGATTTTTGGTAGTTTTTCTAGCTTATCTTTAGCTGCCTTTTCGACGATTTTGTTTACGGTTAGCTTGTTATTAACTGCCGTTTCAGGTGCTAAGGTGTCGCTGTGTGGGGTCGCGTCAGTGATGATTGGACGTAGATTTGGGTCATTGATGTTTTCGCCAGATGTAACAAGACGTTCCACTTCTTGGTTTGCCGCTTGAGCAAACTCCGTGGCTTTTTTCTCGTAATTCGTTGGGTTTTGTGCTTTCGAGTCGGTCAGAATCTGAGCGGTTTTATGTAGTTCGGCGTTTTTTGTCGCACCTTCAACAAAATCACTGTACAGATCAATTGGTGCTTCTTCTGAGCCTCCTAGCGCTTGGTTTACTTTCGCTTTCGCGTCTTCTTCACTAATGGCTGGATCCTTTGCCATTTCAATCGCCACAAGATCCGTGATAGGTGAAATCACGTTTGATGATGTTGGTGCACGGAATACGATTTCGTGCGCCATAGCTTGGCCTGGATGATCCATATCTACCGTGTATTTGCCAGCGTACTCTTTCGCATCCAAGGCGATGAGCTGTTTCTGCTTTGAACCGTTTGGTGTGATGGTCTGTAGCGCTAGAGTGCTTTCTGGTTTTGCATCCAATTTCAGTTGACCTTTCTCATCGGTCAGACCAAGGAATGTTTCTTGAGTGTCCCATTGGCCGTTGTTGTTCGTATCTTCAAAAACAACGGCATGCTTGAAGTAGCCGTCAAAACCTGTGATCACAACGCCGTCGTTAGCACTGTTTGAACCACCATCTGAACCGCCACAGCCTGTAAGAGCGATAGCCACTGACGCTGCTAGTAAACTCACCTTATTCATTATTTATTTGTCCTTGTTTCGTTTCCGAATGAGAAAGTCGCTTTTTTTATTCTTTTTTTCTTTATATCTCACTAGTGAGATATAAGAGAGTGGTGTCTTTTTAATGACTATTGAGCTTAGGTTCAAGACACGAAAATCCGCACAAAACCCGTAAAATTTATTTCTATTTTTTGTCTATGATGGAAAATTTATAATTTGATCACGGTTCCAGTTTTATTTTGGAAATGATTGTTTTGTTAAAATAACCACCTGTAAAAAAGGTTTATTGGGTGTCGCTAAGGACAGGGGCGTGATAAATCATGTTGATCTTAAATTCCTCAACGCGATCAGCGAGCTCAGGTTTTGGACGTAAAATGTAGCTATACACCTCGCCATCAAGTAGCTCGTCGTAAGGGGAATAGTTAAGATCAAACGATAACGATTGTTGTCCAGTAGCGGGGGTGCTGATGAACTCGTGGCAATCAATTTGGTAAGTCGGATCGTCTGGGTTAGGGTCTGATATGATGTCGATTTGATAGTCTCCTTGACCAGCAATGACATGGCTGTGATACCAAATGGCGACATCGCTACAATACAGGTTAGGACCATAAGTGTGTAAATTGAAATCGGATTCGATGCTTTCACCATGAGGACCAATGACTTGAGTACCATAGTGATAAATATAATTGCCAACTTCAGCAACCAGATACCCCCCACTTGGGAGAGGTAGCAAATAATCAAAAAAGGAGATTTGATGCAGATATCGTCCTGTCGGTGCATTGATGCGCTTTTCCATGGACTGCTTGTTCTTTTGCATGGTATAGCTTTCGAATTGTTTACCATCAAACACGGTGGTGAAGTAGTTCCGAGTATCTTCATGAACCTGAGATGGGTATTCTTTTTTGATGGTCCAAATTTGGCGTACACCTTGGACATAAACGATCAACGAGTCATCACTGATTTTGTACTTGCCCACTTTTTTCAAGTCTCCCTTTTCAGGACACTGGCGTTTGTTGTGTGAGGCGGCATAACTTACTTCGCCCCCCTCAAACTGAAAGGCCTCGCAATACACCACTTCATACGCGTACGCGATACCGGCAAGATTTTGTGTCGTCTCTAGGCGATAAACTACATCGCCAACTAACGGATGTTCTGTGTCATTTTGATCGGGTGTGATAACGGGTAACTCAAAGCGCGTTGTGACCCATGCATGATCGCTATTACCGTGATAATCATCGCGCGCTGCTACCGCCAAATATGTGGTGGTTTTTATTTCCTCAGGCGCTCCTTGTACCATCATTTGTCCTTGGTTGAGGACTCTTAACCCATTGGCGTTTTCAAGCCAAATCTGAGTGGTGAGGAGATCGCCATCTGGGTCTTCAAAAAGCTGGTTAAGGTTGAGCGAATAACTCACCGGAGAGTTTTGTTTCAGCTCCCAAGCATAAATAATGGTTTGTAGCTGCTGTTCCACAGTGAGGTTGATGATGGGTTTATTATTCTCTGATGGGTCCTCTTGTGGTCGGCTGTTCTTATCACCCAATGCTGACTCGTAAAACGTGTTGTCTTCTGTGGTATGAAATGGATTCGTAACAGGGCCAGGTTGTCCTAAAAGGGCGGAGTTAAATGCGTCATCTCCCGTCTTTTTAGGAGTGCGATCCAACGCAGAACCTGTCAACGCTTGCTTTACTTCAACTAAAGATGTGCGCTCATATTGACGATGTGCTTGCTGGGTTGACTTGTCGGCGTTGTCTGACGAGTCTTTCACAGATGCCAAATTGTGTTTGTTTGAAATGAAGTAAATACCGAACAAACCGACGCATACTGCGCCGATTATCCAAAGCTTTTTGTTCATGATTACGTGTGCGCCATTCGTGATTGTAGCCAACTGCGAGAGAATTTGAGGTCTTTCTCTATCAGGCTTGCGCTGCACTCGAGTAGCTCACTGATTTCTTGGTTTTTCATGCCCATTAAATACTTGAGTTTGAGTGCGCTCGATTGGCGTGGATAGCGGCTACTGAAACTATCCAGAGCTTTATCCATGATAATCAATTGCTCGAAACGATCTTCTTCATCTCTCATCAATGTAATGTGTTGACGCTTTTGTGCTTGGTGCGAGCGTGCGTTGTCGATCAAGATTTGACGCATCACTTTGGCGGCCATCAAAAAGAAATCGCGCTTTGTTTCAATTTCACTCATGTCGCAGTTGGACATTTTCAGGTAAGCATCATGAATTAATGCCGTGGTGCTGTTGACGCTGTCTGCCAGTACTTTGTTGTCGGTGCCGTACTTTTCTGCATTTCGTTCACGCTCGTGCTGGGCGATCTTACGCAACTGTAAATAAGCAAACTGATAGAGCTCGCTCTCAGCTCGTTTATCACCAGATTGCCATTGTTGAATGATTTGTGTCAGTGCTACTGCTGTTGCCATGGTTATACATCCTCGCTCACTTTGACAAATTCAGAAATGGTGTGGGTTTCAATGCGATCGGAACCGTCTTGGTTGCGCAGAACATTTTGTTGATAGCGATATAAAATGCCTTGCTCCCAAGTTGCACCAGCTGGCAAGTATTCCCAGGTGGTGTAATTGATTTCAGATGGGGTTGTTGACCAACGTACCATGACGTTCATTTGCGCGAGTTCGGCTTTGGGGGCGCTATTGTTGACCCACCACATGTCGGCAAATTCGCGGGTAACATCTTGGGTGTACAGGCTTGTATCGGTTGGGCAGGTGTCCGTATTTTGCGGCAGTCGCATGACTTGTTGATGGAGCATCAATAGGCACGATTGTGTCATGGACTGTTGGTGGTATTCGGTTTGCTGCCACACGCCGAGGTAGTCAATATCGTGTTCGCTAGTATTGGGATACGTAAACCAGAGCATTTCTGTGCGGTTATTGTGTTGGATGTTTTTTTTACGCCCGAGACCTTGTACTTTTTCCATCAATAACTCGGTGCTCGGATCAAAATTGAGGGCAACGGAGCGGTACTTCCAGTCGCCTTCATCATCGAAGTCTTCGAGAGAGAAGCCATTCAAGTCGTTGCGGGTGCACCCTGTGATTGAACAACCAACGATATTAAACCAATCCGCAAACTTGCTTATCGGTTCGACGACATCTTCCGTGATAGGGCGCTTCATCGAGAGGAAGCAGCCTTGAAAATGATCGCCAATGCTTGGGTGTTCAATCAATGAGTCTTTGGTGATAGTGAATCGAGTTTCACCAATAGGAGGACGATATTTGGGATGATGCTGATAGCGTAGATCGTAAGCACAAGCGCGGCCTTGCCAATCCTTCTTTTTGATGACGATGTTTTTGAACGTCATGTCGCGAGGTTCAAAAATGATCTCATCAGAGGAAAAGTTTTTTTCAATGTACTGCTGGCTTTCGTTTAGGTGCTCAATCGCCTCATTGACAGATACCCAATCGAGATTGAGGTAGCGTTTAGCGTCATCCAGGTAATTGAGATCAAGGCCTTTGAGCTGGCTTTGAAAGTGAGGATCAGACAGCACACGGTTTGCTAGGACAATTTCCTCACGATTCTCAGGCGTGCTGTCGAGAGAAAGCAGCAGACGCGTCATATTGATGCTGCGGCTAGGTTTGGTTGTCGCCATCGTCGGCGTCAGCACTTCTTGGCTTGATAAGGTCGTCAGCAGATAACCTTTATCATCGTTACCAAGGAAGAAGCTAATTACATCACCGGGTTGGTAATGAAATGCTCCTTGCTGAGTGACGCCAGTGATATTGGAACTGGTTTTGTAATACAGGCCAGTCACTGGGGCGTCGATAAAGTAGCCTTGCTTCAAGGTTGAAGCTGGTGGGTGTGAAGTGGCAACTGAAACGTCTGCTGCCAACGTGGACGTAGCCGTCAATGCAGACAGCCAAAATACCACTGAACGTGTATACATCTTGTTTAAGCCTTATTGGTTGGTGCTGTCCTTAGACGCACAATTTGGCTGACAACTCATTGGTGTAGTTAGGTGCTTCTCTGGCACCGGTGTCATCATCGCCAACAACATTTTTTGTTTTATATGTTTGGGGATATCTGGGTTAGAGAGTATCCGCCTTCGTGTTAACTCCATCATGGAGTTCACTGAGAGATGTTCGACATTTTGCCCCTTCGCGTGGAAGATGAGGCGAGTCATTTCGTACATCATATCTTCTGCAATCTTCTTCTCTTGTTGCAACTGGATATTCTTTTGCATCATGGCGCTGCCAAATAACACACCAGAGAGCACAATGATGCCTGACAATACCGAAGCAAGGGGACGTCGTTGTACCAAGCGAAAGGCGCTATACAATGGCCAGTTTTTTTTCTGCTCGATTGGACGGCGTTCGATAATTCGTTCGATATCAATGCGCAATGCTCGAACATTGATATATCGCATTTGAGTGGCAGGACGCGTTGCGCGTCTTATCACCCAGTAAACATCAGACCAAATTGTTGGTGATGGAAACATCAAAGCGAGAATTTTGCCTAAGGAGTACACGTCGCTTTGCTCTGTTAGAACCTGTCCTGCTTGCTGCTCTGGGCTGGCAAAATTTTGGCTAAACGCAATCAGCGCTGAGGGTGAATCTTCTCGGTTGGAGTGCGCTTTTTGAGTCAAGTTGAAGTCAAGCAGCTTGGGACGCTTGCTACGATCAATCAGTATATTTTCTGGTTTTAGATCGGCATGCAAAACCTGGTGCTGGTGGGCGTGCTCCATCGCCTGGCAGATCTGCTTAAACAACAGCAGCTTCTCCGTTTTTTCTAGCTTATTTTCAGATAGGTACTCATCCAAAGTTTGACCAAACACCCGCTCCATCACGATGTAAACCGAATCTTGATGGAGACCGCCGTCAAACACTTTCGCGATGTAAGGATGGTTTAGACGCGCGAGAAGTTGAGCTTCATCGAAGAGTGCGCGTTGCCCTAACACATTGCTCAAATTGCTTTGAATAAACTTGATAGCCAGATCTTGCTCGAACGTTTCATCTGCACGTAGAGCTGCGTATACGACACCCATGCCACCACGCCCCAACTCATGAGTTAGGCGGTACTTACTGATGATTTCTCCGCTTAGATCGACGTCTTGGTTCGTTGCCTGATGAGCACCAAAATAAAGTAACTGCGTTAGTTGTTCTTCCGGTGTCTCGTTGGCTAAAAGAGGAACGAGTTGTCGATACAGCTCAGGTTGACTTCGTTGCAATGCTTGGAGGTATTGCTGCTTTTGGGAGTCGTCCAGATCAAGCAGGTGGTAGTAAATCTGGGTTTCGCTAGAGCCTAACTGCACTGTGACTAATGTCTTATTCTTTTAGGTACGGCATTTTATAAGAACTTTGATATAAATGTCATTTATTTATTCGGTTTTGATTCACAATCCATGAAACGCAATTTGATGGCTAATGGAGTAATAACGTCATGATTTTGCGAATTATTTTCACTGAGCTTGTCGGGAGAGAGTCTATTCGTCATAATGTTACTTGTAACATTACTGATAAATCACATATTTATGGCTCAACAGAATAAGAAAACTCGTACGACATTGCAGGATGTCGCAGACCAGGTTGGCGTCACGAAGATGACCGTTTCACGCTATATGCGTAACCCTGAATCGGTGGCAGAAAAGACTCGTGCTAAGATTGCGACTGCGATTGAAGAGATGGGTTACATCGAAAACCGTGCACCGGCGATGTTGTCAAAGTCCTCCAGTAAAGCCATTGGTATTTTACTGCCGTCTTTGTCCAACCAAATTTTTGCTTCCTTTGTTCAGGGCATAGAGATGGTGACCAAAGCCAATGGCTATGAGACGCTTTTAGCGCATTTTAGCTACGATGAGCTTGAAGAAGAGCGCAAGATCGCGTCATTACTCTCTTATCAAGTCGATGGGCTTATTCTAACTGAAAGCCATCACACGCCGCGTACATTACAGATGATCAAAAATGCGGGCATTCCGGTGGTCGAAACCATGGAACTGCCATCGGAGCCGATTGATATGGCGGTTGGACTCGATCATGAAGATGCGTCGTACACCGTGGTTAAGCAGATGCTAGATACGGGGAAGCGTACAATCGTCTATTTTGGCGCGCGTCTGGATACGCGAACCAAATTGCGGATGCAAGGTTACGATCGCGCGATGACAGAAGCAGGGCTAGAACCCAAACATGTATTAACTGGTGATCATTCTAGTTTTTCTTTAGCGCATGATTTGCTCGAACGCGCACTGGAAACGCACCCAACGCTCGATGGGGTGTTCTGTACCAACGATGACATCGCAATTGGCACCATGCTGAGTGCGCAGCAACGTGGCATTCAAGTTCCACAGCAATTGGCAGTGGCGGGCTATAACGCGCTGGATATCGGTCAAACCATCAGCCCGAAACTGACCAGCGTTGATACGCCGCGTTTCCAAATTGGTGTAAAGAGCGCAGAGCTATTAATTGCGCGCCTGAAAGGCGAAACACAAGAAGAAAAAGTCTTCGATATGGGTTATCAGATCACGTCGGGAGAGAGTGTTTAACTAATTGTTAACTGCTCTTTGTATTCGCTCATCAATGGTATTGGTAGGTTAGGGTATGGCACATCAGCTGGATGCATTGGATCTCAACTTAATGCGTTTATTAAAAGCTGTGGTGGAAAACCGCAGCATCAAGCTGGCCGCAATGCAGCTTGGCATTTCTCAACCGAGCGCCAGCCGCGGCGTGATGAAGTTGAAGCAAGTGTTTGATGACCCGCTTTTTGTGCGTAAAGCACATGGGGTAGAGCCATCACCCATGGCGATTCGTCTCGCCGCCGAGTTCGACAATATGGTTGCACCACTGGAAAAAGTGGTGCAAGAATTTGAAGTGTTCGACCCACTGCAATACCAAGGGCAGATTGCGATTGTAACTGACCCTTATTTGATGGATGAGCAAGGGCAGCGACTGCTCACTGGTTGTCATCGAGCCTTTCCCAAAGCGCACTTTGCCTTTTCCAGCTGGAATACTTACTCGCACGATGAAATGTTAGAAGGCGAGCACGATTACTGCATTCTTGACCAAGAGACCGAGCTGTCGAAAGACATTTACATGCGCCCGTTATTCGTTGAAAAACGAGTGATTTTGGCGCGCAAAAACCACCCAACGTTGTCGAAAGTCAGCAATGATTGGGACACGGTGTCCAAACTACCACTTGTCTCTTTGCCTGCGCCCGCGTCATATAAACCGCTTTGTACCGTGGAGTCCGAGTATCGACGCATGGGTTATGAGCCAGTAGTGTTACTGAAGTCCTATAATTTGCGTTTGGCTTGCCAAATGTTGCAAGAAACCGACGCGATTATGTATGCCAGTCAAAGCTCGGCATTGTTGATGCCAGAACTCGCCTCTTACGCAATGCCACCCGTTAATCGTGAGTTTAGCCAGTTTGTTGTCTCTGGCGGTTTCCTTCAAACCAACCGCAACCATCCTTTGCACAGACACCTACATAAAGTGGTGCGACAAACCCTCAATACGCCGCTGATTTTTACGAAATGACGTCACCTTATGGCATCGGCTGAATGAGAGAGTAGATGCTTTAACCTTATCAATATTGTGTGATTACATAGACAACCTACTTCTTAAGATATTCAAAAATGAATATCTCAATTACCTGTCTCTTTTTCCTACCCAGCGCTAATCTTATCTCAAATAGTCAGGAGAAGTGGCTCATTTTTATCTTTTTAACTTTTTGAATGTCGATACAGGTACGCGACATTCACCATTCTCCGTTATGCATTTTTTTAATTTCTGATGGAGGATTAATCATGCTAGTTGCACGTCTATTTTTATTGCTCGCTATCGTTGCCGAAGTGGCTGGCACAAGCACTATGTCTCTTATCGGACAAGGGCACGGGTGGTGGGGCTACATCGTAATGTATGTGCTGATCGCAATCTCTTACTACTTTCTCGCGTTTGCCGCGAAGAAAATATCTATCGGTGTGGCATACGCTGTCTGGGAAGGGTTGGGTATCTCGTTGATCACCGTGGTGTCGATCATCGCCTTTGATGCCAACTTAAACCATCAAGAGTTGTTTGGTTTGATGTTAGCCGTTGTTGGCATTGTGTGTGTGACCTTAGGGGAATCACATGGTCAACCTAACGCTAAGAAAAACGCCGATAAACCGGCAAAAGAACGTTCATTTTCTACTAGTACAAGGTGCGAATCATGAGTCAATTTTTTACGATGTCATTTGGATTTGTCGTGATGGCTGCCTTGGTCGATATCATGGCCAATATGGCGCTGACACGCTCAAAAGGTTTTAAATATAAAGGCTGGGGCATTGCGGCGATTGTGTTGGTACTGACAGCATTCACGCTGTTGGCACAAGCGGTGAAAGAGATCGACTTAGCCATTGCTTATGCCTCTTGGGGTGCGATCGGTATCTTGGGTACCGCAGTGGGTGGAGCCTTGCTGTTTAAGCAGAAACTCAAGCCAATCGGCTGGTTTGGTATCTTTGTGGTGATTGCTGCCGTCGTAGTGATGAAGACCGCTTGATGTAATTTACTGAATGCTAGATATCGTCATTCTGAGCAGCAAGAGACGAGCAAGGTTCCTGATCTCGCTTAGGCTCGTCGGAATGACGGATTCATTCGTTTAAAAAGAACCGAGGCCAATCCTAAAGCTTGCCATTCTGAACTGCGAGGGACGGTCGTGATTCAGAATCTACCAACAAAAAGTGCTGTAGCAGAGGGGTTTTCTCTGGCTTCACAGCACGTTGATAGTAGATTCCTGATCTCGCTTAGGCTCGTCGGAATGACGGATTCATTTTTTTAGAAAGAACTGAGGCTAATCCCAAAGCTCGTCATTCTGAACAGCGAAGGACGAGCAAGATTCAGAATCTACCAACAAAAAGTGCTGTAGCAGAGGGGATTTTCTCTGGCTTCACAGCACGTTGATATTAGATTCCTGATCTCGCCTAGGCTCGTCGGAATGACGGATTCATTCGTTTTTAGAAAGAGCGGTGGCCAATCTCAAAGCTCGTCATTCTGAACAGCGAGGGACGAGTGTGATTCAGAATCTACCAACAAAAAGTGCTGTGGTAGAGGGGTTTTCTCTGGCTTCACAGCACGCTGATATTAAATTCCTGATCTCGCCTAGGCTCGTCGGAATGACGGACTCATTCATTTTTAAAAAGAACCGAGGCCAATCTCAAAACTCGTCATTCTGAACAGCGAAGGACGAGCAAGAGTCAGAATCTACCAACAAAAAGTGCTGTGGCAGAGGAGTTTTCTCTGGCTTCACAGCATTTTGCTATTAGGTTCCTGATCTCGCCTAGGCTCGTCGGAATGACGGATTCATTTTTTTAGAAAGAGCAGTGACCAATCCTAAAGCTTGTCATTCTGAACAGCGAAGGACGAGCAAGATTCAGAATCTACCAACAAAAAGTGCTGTATTAGAGGGGATTTTCTCTGGCTTCACAGCACGTTGATATTAGATTCCTGATCTCGCCTAGGCTCGTCGGAATGACGGATTCATTTTTTTAGAAAGAGCAGTGACCAATCCTAAAGCTTGTCATTCTGAACAGCGAAGGACGAGCAAGATTCAGAATCTACCAACAAAAAGTGCTGTATTAGAGGGGATTTTCTCTGACGTCATAGCATGTCGATATTAGATTCCTGATCTCGCCTAGGCTCGTCGGAATGACGGATTCATTCGTTTTTAGAAATAGCGGTGGCCAATCTCAAAGCTCGTCATTCTGAATAGTGAGGGACGAGCGTGATTCAGAATCTACCAACAAAAAGTGCTGTAACAGAGGGGGATTTTCTCTTGCTTCACAGCACGTTGATAGTAGATTCCTAATCTTGCTTAGGCTCGTCGGAATGACGGACTCATTCATTTTTAAAAAGAACCGAGGCCAATCCCAACGCTCGTCATTCTGAACAGCGAGGGACGAGCGTGATTCAGAATCTACCAACAAAAAGTGCTGTGGCAGAGGAGTTTTCTCTGGCTTCACAGCACGTTGATATTAAATTCCTGATCTTGCTTGGGCTCGTCGGAACGACGAGGTCTTTCTTCTCGCCTTAAACAATAAAGCTTGCGCCTTCTTCTGCACTCGATACGTTTTGGCGGATCACGCTAAACAGACCTCGTCCCCAAGTTTGTTGGGTCGATTCGGTATCGAAATGAATCAACTCGCGACCAGTGGTGTCGCTTAAGTTGTTCAGTTCACCCGTTTGGCAATCCAGACGAATCAAATCACCGTTGCGCACCAAACCAATCGCGCCACCACGAATGGCTTCTGGAGAAACGTGAATCGCAGACGGAATTTTACCGGATGCACCAGATAAACGACCGTCCGTCACTAGCGCGACTTTAAAGCCCGCTTTTTGCACGTTCCCTAAAATTGGCATCAGCTTGTGCAGTTCAGGCATGCCGTTTGCCGCTGGGCCGTTGTGTGTGACCACAACGATGCAGTCTTTGTTCAGGTCGCCACGTTTGTACGCGGCCTCCACTTCGTGTTGGCATTGGAATACGATCGCTGGTGCCACAATCACGCGTTGCTCTTCTTTCACCGCAGACACTTTCACCACGGCTTTGCCTAAGTTGCCAGTCAGTACGCGAGTGCCGCCAGTATTTTGGAATGTGGCGTCTGGTTTGGCGATCACGTCACCGTCTTGGCTGCCTTGGCACGATGTCCAGGTCAGTTGGCCATCGACAAGGCTCGGTAGCGTCATTTGGTCTTCAAATTCACCAAACACGGGTTTCACATCGCGATGCAAAAGCTCGGATTCGTTCAAGCGGTGCAATAACGCAGGCACGCCACCCGCGTCTTGGAACGCGTTCATATCGGCTGGGCCGTTCGGGTAAACGCGAGCTAACAAAGGAACCACATCCGACAGATCGCTGATGTCTTGCCACGTGAGCAAGATGCCAGCAGCACGCGCCACGGCGATCATATGAATGGTGTGATTGGTACTGCCGCCAGATGCAAGTAGAGCGATGATGCCGTTGACCAAGCTCTTTTCTGTGACCACCTCGGCCAGCGGACGAAAGTGTGCAGAACCCGCCGTCATAGAGGCGATTTTCAGAGCTGCGTGATCGGTTAACGCTTTACGCAGTTGGGTATGGGGATGAATGAATGCCGAACCTGGCAGCATCAAGCCCATGGCTTCGAACACCAACTGGTTGGTATTGGCGGTGCCGTAAAATGTACACGTACCCGCAGAGTGGTAAGCGCGACACTCCATATCCAGCAGAGCGTCTTTGCCGACTTCTCCCGCTGCGTATTTTTGGCGCACGTCGACTTTCTCTTCGTTGCTGATGCCTGTTGCCATCAGACCCGCTGGCACAAACGCCGTTGGTAGGTGTGCGTAAGACAGCGCGCCCATCAGTTGCCCCGGTGCGATTTTGTCACAGATGCCAAGCAGTAATGTGGCATCAAAGACATTGTGACTCAAAGACAACGCCGTTGATTGCGCAATTAAGTCACGCGAAAACAGTGACATATCCATGCCGGCTTGACCTTGAGTCACCCCATCGCACATCGCTGGCACACAACCTGCGACTTGCGCTGTATGGCCGTAGTCCGCCAGCACTTTTTTGATTTGTGCTGGGTAGTCTTGGTACGGCTGGTGGGCGCTCAACATGTCGTTGTAGGCGCTGATCAGCGCGACATTGGCATGAGTAAAATCGAGAATATTTTTCTTTTCAGAAGAGCAAGAAGCGGCGACTGCATGGGCTAAGTTACCACAAGATAAACCAACGCGGCCTTTGCCCGCTTCGGCTTGCACTTCGGTGCGAGCAAGAAACGCAGCGCGCGCTTCACGGCTGCGCTCGGTCAAACGCTGTGTGACCTCAAGAACAACAGAGTGAGTCATTACGCCACCTCGATCGCTTGCATTTTGATTAGCTCAGTAGCAGAGCGTTCCACCACGTCGCTGATGTCTCCGTCGATACTGACGATCAGAGTTTGAGGCTCGTTGTCTGGGCGCTCTAGTGTCTCGAATTGGCTCTTCACCATGTTTTCTTTCATGAAGTGGCCTTTGCGCATACGCATGCGATTAAGGATCAACTCCATATCGCCATCAAGGAACAAGAAGGTCACGTTGTTGTTACCTTCGCGGATCTGATCGCGGTAAATCTTTTTCAGTGCTGAACAGACAATAATGCCGTGTTCGTTTTTGCTTTCTAGGCTGTACGCCGCATCACGAATGCGTTCTAGCCATGGCTTGCGATCATCATCGTTCAGAGGCTGGCCCGATGCCATTTTCTGAATGTTCGCTCGTGGATGAAGATCATCACCATCAATGAATTTACGCCCTAGCTTTTTCGCTAGATGCTCACCAATTGTGCTTTTACCACTAGCACAAACGCCCATAACGATGACACTACTACCAGCCATAACTTATCCTCATAACCAAATTTGCGCGTGATCTCAATTTTTGAATTCACTTTAAAATATGGGTTTATCTTATTCATGTTATCGGTAACATGTTACCGGTAACTGAAATAAATGTGAACCATAACACAAACAATAATTCTTAAAGGTGAACCTATGGAGCAATTAACCCAAGCCCCAGATCCTACGTTCCTACTGACGATTGCAGGCCTTGCCATTGCAGCGTTACTCGTTCTGATCATTAAACTGAAAGTCCATGCTTTTGCTTCCCTTACTATGGTGAGTTTAGGTACGGCAATCGCCACTGGCGTTCCTTCAGAGAAAGTCGTATCGACCATGATGGGCGGCTTCGGCGGCACGCTGGCTTCCGTGGCATTGCTGGTTGGTCTTGGTGCGATGATCGGTAAAATTCTTGAAGTGACTGGCGGTGCGAAAGTGCTGGCAGACACTTTGATTGGTCGCTTTGGTAAAGAGCGCGCACCATTTGCTTTGGGCGTCGCTTCATTACTGTTTGGCTTCCCAATCTTCTTCGATGCTGGCCTTGTAGTGATGATGCCAATCATCCTAAGTGTGGCGGCTCGTTTTGGTGGCTCACCAATTAAATACGCGTTGCCTGCAGCTGGTGCTTTTGCGGTTATGCACGCGTTTGTTCCACCACACCCAGGTCCGGTTGCAGCGGCAGAATTCCTTGGTGCAAACATCGGTCTGTTATTGGTGGTGGGTATTCTGGTGGCTATTCCAACTTGGTACCTTGGCGCTTACCTATTTGGTTTGTACGCGGGCAAAAAATTCGATATCCCACTATCTAAAGCCTTCTTTAATGGCGAAGCGATGGTGGATGAGCGCAACGCACCAAAATTTGGCACGGTTATGACCATCCTTGTGCTGCCAGTCCTGCTAATCTGTTTGGATACGGTACTGAACACACTGGCGGTTGCGGGTGTGATTGATGGCAAAACGGCACTGGTTGAGTTCCTACGTATGCTAGGTAAAACTCCAGTCGCGTTGCTGATTACTTTGATTGTCTGTCTGGCTGTGTTTGCCAAAGACTACGGCATGGCAAAACTAGAAAAATTGTGTGGTGAGTCATTGGCTCCAATCTGTGGCGTTATCCTAGTAACGGGTGCTGGTGGCATGTTTGGCGGCGTACTGCGTTCAAGTGGTATCGGTGATGCACTGGCTGACGTTCTTACAGACACAGGTATGCCTGTGATTGTGGCGGCGTTTGTGATTTCAACCTGTCTGCGTGTTGCTCAAGGCTCGGCAACGGTAGCGCTAACCACTACGGCAGCTCTTATCGCGCCAGTTGTGGCTGCATCAACAGGTTTGAGTGAACTCGACCTTTGCTTTATCGTAATCGCGATTGCGGGTGGTGCAACGGTACTGTCTCACTTCAATGACTCTGGTTTCTGGTTGGTATCTCGTTTGCTTGAGATGGATGAGAAAACCACATTAAAAACTTGGACGGTAATGGAAACGTTACTTGGCGGTATCGCGTTTATTATCGTCGCAACATTAAGCTTTATTCTTTAGAGGTTCCCCATGACAACACTTGAACAACGATTAAGAGATATCAAAATCGTCCCAGTTATCGCAATCAACGACGTAGCACACGCTCTGCCACTGGCAAAAGTGTTGGTAGAAAACGGTTTACCATGTGCGGAAGTGACATTCCGCACCGAAGCGGCGGCGGAGTCGATTCGCATCATGCGTGAAGCGTACCCAGAATTGTTGATTGGCGCGGGCACCGTTCTGACCACAGAACAAGTGGATATCGCGATCGAAGCGGGCGTGGACTTTATCGTTAGCCCAGGCTTCAACCCAACCACAGTGAAATACTGTCAGCAACGTGGTGTGACTATCGTACCGGGTGTAAACAACCCAAGCTTGGTTGAGCAAGCGATGGAAATGGGTCTGCGTACGTTGAAGTTCTTCCCTGCTGAGCCATCAGGCGGCGTAAACATGCTGAAAGCACTGACGGCGGTTTACCCTGTGGAATTCATGCCGACAGGTGGCGTAAGCCCATCCAACGTGGAAGATTACCTAGCGCTGAAATCGGTTGTGGCTTGTGGCGGTACTTGGATGGTGCCAACCGCAATGATGGACAACGGCGATTGGGAAGGCATTGCTGAATTGGTGCGCGCAGTTAAGTAAAACGCACAAACGGCTCCGAAATACCCCCGAACGTTAGAAAACGTGATACGAAAAAGGGTCATCAAGTTACTTGATGACCCTTTTGCTTTTTGGAATGAAACGGCTTTAGAAGTGATGCTTCATAAAGCGCTTAATAAAGCGAATGAAATCTGCTTCGGCTAGCTTCGCGCACTTCAATGTTTGGGCGTGAGACAATTCTACATCTCCCAAGCCTTCTGCCATGTTGGTGATCGCACATACTGCCAATACGGGTAAGCCGCAATGCGCCGCAGAAATCACTTCTGGCACGACCGACATACCCACCACATCACCACCGATGATTTGCATCATGCGGATTTCGGCTGCGGTCTCAAAGTTGGGGCCTGTGTAAGAGACAAACACGCCTTCATTCAGGTGAATACCATTGGCTTTGCCGACTTCAAACGCTTCTGCGCGCAGGTCTTTGTCGTACGCATTGGCGAGGCTGAAGAACCTCGGGCCGTACTCTTCATCATTCGGACCGATCATTGGCGATTCAGGCATGGTGTTGATGTGGTCATGAAATACCACCAGAGAGCCGACATCAATACGCTCAGGGCGAAGTGAGCCTGCCGCGTTGGTGACGAGCAGAAACTCACAGCCCAGCTTTTTAAAGGTTCGTACGGGTGTTGTCATGACCTTCATTGAGCCGTGTTCGTAGTAGTGACCGCGACCTTTCATGCACACTACGTCTACGCCGCCCATGGTGCCAAGTACCAACTCACCAGAGTGGCCTTGCACGGTGCTAACCGGAAAGCCTTCGAGCTCTTCGTATGGAATGACCACTTTGTCTTGTAGCTCGTCTGCCAATACGCCTAAGCCTGAGCCTAAAATAAACGCCGCTTTAGGTTGGAAGTTTGGTTTGCGTTCGCGAATGGTTTGTAGCGCGCCGATTACTGGATCGTGATTCATGTTAGTCACCTTCTGGTTGTGTGTTGATTCCATTGTGTGACTTTCTGCGCTGGTTATCTTTGCTTTATTCGCTACTATCATCCTTAAAAAGAGGATGATGAAATTCACTAGGACTCAATGCATGAAGTCAGAACCATTTGAGCGCGTGACGCTGAAGATGCTGCGTTACTTTTACGAGGTCGCACAAACCAAGCATTTCACTAAGGCGGCCGAGAACCTCAATATCACCAATTCGCCGTTGAGCAATCGCATCAAAGAGTTGGAAGAAGAGCTTAACGTCAAACTGTTTGAGCGTGATTCAAGAAACGTCATGCTGACGGAGGCCGGGCGATTGTTGGAGTCCAAATGCCAACTGATTTTTCAGACCTTGGATGTCTCGCTCAATCAAGTGCAGCAAGTGGGCTTGAACCAGAGAAACATTTTGCGAGTTGGTGTGGTAAGTAGCGCATTTTGGGGCGGATTTGATCGTCTGTTACAGCGTTTCCATGCTGAGCATGACACTTATCACGCCGACATTTTTGACCTCAACCCAGAGACGCAAAAGAAGCATCTGAGCGAGAAGAAAATTGATGTGGGCATTGTGCGTTTTGCCGATGCACTCAACATTTATCCGTATCAGTCGGTATCTTTGGGCAAAGATGTGTTTGTGGTGGCGGTGTCGGAGCAACATGAGTTAGCCAGCAAATCTTTGCTGCGGCTCCAAGATTTAAAGACGTGTGAGTTTGCGTTTATGAGTTTGGCGAATTCAGCCTCGGCAAACTTCATCATCAATGCCTGTCTGCAAGAAGGCTTTTCACCCCATATTGGCAAACAAGTGGTGGAGCCAAGCACCTTGATGGCGTATGTAGCAAACAGCAATACCGTGACGTTGGTGCCGTCGACGTTTTCTCAGCATCATTGGCATGGGATTCGTTTTATCAAGCTGAAAGAATCACTGCGTGCAGACTTATGCCTGATTCATGACGGTAAGCAGGAGAGTGCTATCAAAGCCGAGTTTATTCGCACGTTATTGGAGAATGCGAGTTAAGCATGGGCAAACAAAAAAAGGTCATCCTAAGATGGCCTTTTCAAATGATTCGCTGAAATCAGCAATGCGATTAGCGCGCAATTAACGCATCGTTACGAACTCTTCTGAGCCCGTCGGGTGGATAGCCACAACAGAGTCGAAGTCTGCTTTGGTTGCGCCCATCTTCATTGCTACGCCGAAGCCTTGGATCATTTCATCTACCGTGAAACCGATGCCGTGTAGACCAACAACCGTTTCTTCTTCACCCGCACATACAAGCTTCATCTTACATGGTTGACGGTGCTTAGTAACGGCGGTGTACATCGCCGTGAAGCCAGATGTGTAGACTTTGATGTTGTCTTTGCCGTACTTCTCTTCCGCTTCTTGCGTTGTAAGACCGATAGTGCCGATTGGTGGGTGGCTAAATACCACAGTTGGTACCAAATCGTAGTCCATCTTCGCGTTTGGTTTGTTGTTGAACAAACGCTCAGAAAGTTGACGACCCGCTTTCACTGCTACTGGTGTTAGCTCGATACCGCCTTCCATGATGTCACCCACACAGTAGATGCCTTTCACGTTGGTTTCTTGGTATTCGTCTACCTTAATGTAACCTTTTTCGTTCGTTGCAACACCAGTTGACGCTAGGTTGATTGCGTCTGTCGCTGGGTGACGACCGATTGCCCAAATCAGTTGGTCAACGTTTTGGCTTTCACCGTTTTCTAGGTGCAGAGTTAGGCTGCCATCGGCTTCTTTTACCACTTCTTTTGGTACAGAGTGGGTGTGCAGTTTTGGACCTTCTGCGTCCATCACTTCAACCAACGTATCGATGATCATTGGATCGAAGCTACGCAGTGGTGACTCTTTACGTACGAACAGGTGCGTTTCTGTACCTAGCGCGTGCAGTACGCCAGCAATTTCAACTGCGATGTAGCCTGCGCCAACAACCGCAACGCGTTTTGGTTGCTCTGCTAGGTCGAAGAAGCCGTTTGAATCGATGCCGTATTCAGCGCCTGGAATGTTTGGAATAGTAGGACGACCACCAACCGCGATCAGGATGTGATCTGCTGTGTAGTGTTCACCGTTTACTTCGACAGTTTTTTCGTCAACAAACTTAGCAAAGCCTTTAATCACGTTTACTTTGTTGTTGCCAAGAACGCGATCGTAAGATTGGTGAATACGACCGATGTATGCCTGACGGCTCTCAACCAGTTTGCTCCAGTCGAAACCTTTCACGTCGACATCAAAACCGTAATCTTCTGCGTACAGGTTCATTGCTTCTGCGATTTGCGCGCCATGCCACATCACTTTTTTCGGTACACAACCTACGTTGACACAGGTACCGCCAAGGTCTTGAGCTTCGATTAGCGCAACTTTCGCGCCGTACATCGCCGCACGGTTTGCAGATGCGATGCCGCCACTGCCGCCACCGATACAGATATAGTCAAAATGAGTCGCCATTACTTTCTCCAAGAGCTTATAAATTTTATCTGGTACATAGATAGATTGGGATGACCTTGCCCGAACTCAATGCCACCGTTATCCCACTATCATAAATCGAATTCGACTAATTCCTAAATGGGAAAAAGCGACAATACTTATGACAAATAGCGATGAGAGGCACAAAAGGAAGAATAAGCACGATTGGAGGGAGAAGGTGAGAGCATAAAAAAGCGCAACGAGAATATCGTTGCGCTTGAAGATATCAGTACTGAAGTGCTTACTCTGGCACAATCCAGTCCACTTTCCAGTGGCCAGTTGCTGGTGCGATCGCGTCTTGCAGGAATGGCAGAATCTCTTTCATCTGGCTTTCCAGTTTCCATGGCGGGTTAATCACAATCATGCCGGATGCCGTCATGCCGCGCTCGTTGGTATCTGGTGCAACACCTAACTCGATTTGCAGAATTTTACGAATGCCCAGTGCTTCCAAGCCTTCGATCATATCTTCGATGTCGTGACGGTTTACCACTGGGTACCAAATCGCGTAGATGCCGGTTGCCCAACGTTTATGGCTCTGATGAATCGCTCGCACCACATCACGGTACTCTTTCGCGAGTTCGTATGGTGGGTCAATCAGCACCAAACCACGACGTTCTTGTGGCGGTAAGCTTGCTTTGAGGCGTTGGAATCCGTCCTCTTTGAAGATGCTCACTTGGCGATCACGATGGAATTCTTGCTCTAACAATGGGTGATCGGCTGGGTGCAACTCGGTCAGCACCATGCGATCTTGTGGGCGGATTTGCGCGCGCGCTACACGTGGTGAGCCTGGGTAGTAACGCAGCTTCTCGCTGTTGTTGAGCACTTTAATGGCATCGATGTAGCTTTTGATGTCTTCAGGAATGCTTGGGTTATCCCAAATGCGTGCGATGCCTTGTTTGTATTCGCCCGTTTTTTCAGACCATTCGTGAGTCAGATCGTAACGGCCCACACCCGAGTGGGTATCGTGATAAACGAATGGCTTATCTTTTTGTTTCAGCGCATCAAGAATGAGGCTTTGAACGATGTGTTTGACCACGTCGGCATGGTTGCCAGCGTGGAAGCTGTGGCGGTAACTTAACAAATTAAACTCTCGAAACACTCTTTGGCTGAGTGTGGTCTGTGATTTTCACTCTATGGCGGTATTATACTCAAGTAACTTAAAGATGTAGAACTTCCAATCAAATCTGTTCCTCTGATAAGGGGACGCTATTGAAATTTCTTTAAGTCACCCACACTTACTATTGGTAATCGAATTGAACTAGGTGAGTTTCTCGCACTCAAAAGGGTGTGAAATTTCATTTAGGTATAACAAGACTCAAGGACAGAGTAGCGCTGGTTGACTATAAGATGGTCATCGCGGCATAGAGAAAGGGAACGGAGCTCCCCCAATCCATGTTGCTGGCTCGTCTGTACATTGAGTTGGCCTATCTACACAAAATAGACAGGCAATCACAGAGTCAAAACACAAAAGGAATTATTCATGTCTAATCCTCTTCTGACGTTTACGGACCTACCTCCGTTTTCTCAAATTAAACCAGAACACATCAAGCCTGCCGTTGAGGAAGCGATTGCTGACTGCCGAGCAAAAATCGATGAAGTTCTACAAGACAACGCTCACCCAACTTGGGACAGTGTGATTGCGCCAATTGAAGAAGCGGATGATCGCTTAAGCCGCATCTGGTCGCCAGTGGGTCACATGAACTCGGTAGTGAACAGCGAAGAGCTACGTGAAGCTTACGAAAGTTGCCTACCAATTTTGTCAGAGTACGGCACTTGGGTTGGTCAGCACAAAGGGTTGTACGAAGCGTACAAAACCATCAAAGCGAGCGAAGAATTTGCAACGTTAACTCGTGCCCAGCAGAAAACCATCACTGATGCACTGCGTGATTTCGAGTTATCAGGCATTGGTTTGCCATCCGATGAGCAGCACCGTTACGGCGAGATCAGCAAACGTATGTCTGAGCTGAGCTCTAAATTCTCTAACAATGTGCTGGATGCCACCATGGGTTGGACCAAGCACATCACAGACGAGAAAGACCTAGCAGGTATGCCAGAATCGGCGCTGGCAGCAGCGAAAGCTGCCGCAGAAGCAAAAGAGTTAGATGGTTACCTCATTACGCTAGATATCCCATCTTACCTACCTGTCATGACGTACTGCGATAACCAAGAGTTGCGTAAAGAAGTGTACGAAGCGTACGTGACGCGCGCTTCTGATCGAGGTCCAAACGCAGGCAAATGGGATAACTCAGAAATCATTACTGAGCAGCTAAAACTGCGCCATGAAATTTCACGTATGCTAGGTTTCAATACTTATAGTGAAAAGTCGTTAGCAACAAAGATGGCTGAAACGCCGGATCAAGTGCTGGGCTTCCTGAATGACCTAGCGACACGAGCGAAACCGCAAGGTGAACGTGAAGTCGAAGAGTTACGTCAGTTTGCGAAAAGTGAGTTTGGTGTTGAAGAGCTGAACGTTTGGGATATCGCTTACTACAGCGAGAAACAAAAGCAGCACCTGTTCCAAATTTCGGATGAAGAACTGCGCCCATACTTCCCAGAGTCAAAAGTCGTGAGCGGTCTGTTTGAAGTGCTAAACCGCGTGTTTGGCATGACCGTTACTGAGCGCGAAGGCGTAGACACTTGGCATGAGTCCGTGCGCTTTTTCGATATCTTTGATGCTGAAGGCACACTCCGTGGCAGCTTCTACCTAGATCTCTACGCTCGTGAACACAAACGTGGCGGCGCGTGGATGGATGATTGTCGTGGTCGTCGCGTTACGCTATCTGGCGAGCTGCAAACGCCGGTTGCGTATCTAACGTGTAACTTCAACCGTCCTGTAGGCGACAAACCAGCACTGTTCACGCACGATGAAGTCGTGACGCTATTCCATGAGTTTGGTCATGGAATCCACCACATGTTGACGCAAGTTGATACAGGTGCTGTTTCAGGTATTAATGGCGTGCCTTGGGATGCGGTTGAGCTACCAAGTCAGTTCCTAGAAAACTGGTGTTGGGAAGAGGATGCGCTGGCGTTCATTTCTGGTCACTATGAGACAGGTGAGCCGCTACCGAAAGCGATGCTAGACAAAATGCTCGCAGCGAAAAACTTCCAATCTGCGATGGGTATTTTGCGTCAGCTAGAATTCGGCTTGTTCGATTTCACGCTTCACACCGAATATGACCCAGAAGTGGGTGCGCGTGTACTGGAAACTCTGGCGAAAGTGAAAGAGAAAGTCGCGGTAGTTCCTGCGGTTGAGTGGGCGCGTTTTTCACACAGCTTCGGCCATATTTTTGCCGGTGGCTACAGTGCGGGTTACTACAGCTACCTGTGGGCTGAAGTGCTGTCGTCAGACGCGTATTCTCGCTTTGAAGAAGAAGGCATCTTCAACAAAGAGACGGGTCTAAGCTTCCTGAACAACATCCTAGAAATGGGGGGCAGTGAAGAGCCAATGGAGCTGTTTAAGCGCTTCCGTGGCCGCGAGCCACAAATCGATGCACTGTTGCGCCATTCGGGTATTGCGGCGTAAATTGAGCAAAAAACATCAAGGCCAACCGTTCGGTTGGCCTTTTTTGTACAGTTTTTATAAAAAATTTTACGGATTTACGTTTCGGTTGATCGGGTTCTGCAACGATATCAATGTCTCTGTGGACTGAACCTCATCAATGGCTTGCAGCTTGTCGATCAGTACAAATTGCAGCTCTTCAATCGATTTGCACATCAATTTGACGAATATGTTATACGCGCCCGTGGTGTAGTAAGCTTCAACGACTTCGTCGAGCGCGTTGAGTTTTTCTAACGCGGAGTGGTAATCACGAGCTGCATTGAGGTTAATACCAATAAAGCAGCACACATCGTAGCCAAGCTTTTTGGTATTGATGATCACCTCCGTTCCCTCGATGATGTCAGCCGACTTCATCTTCTCGATACGCACATGGATAGTGGCAGGGCTGACATCGAACTGCTTTGCCATTTCTGCGTAGGGCGTTCTGGCGTCAGCCATCAGTGTTTTTAATATTGCGCGGTCAAGGTCGTCGAGTTTCGGCAGGCTCGCATTCATACTATGATTTCCGTTAGGGATAGAGTTTTACCTCCCTTTTATACTCATAGCGGATAGGATTCACAAGGTTTGGCAGGAGTAACTGCGGGTTAACTCCGAGCTATGGAGATAATGTGCAGCGTTTTCTGGTTATTGCCGCGCTATGTTGGAGCGCGTTTGCTACGGCCTCAGATCCGAAGGTGTTGGTCGTGCACTCCTATCATCAGGGTTTTTTCTGGACGGACTCCATACAGCGAGGCATCGAGCAACAGCTGGGCGATCGAGCGCTGGACATGCGTGTGCTCTATCTAGACTCGAAACGTAACCAGAGTGAGCAGTTTTTTGCGCAACTAAAATCCTTGTATCTTACGAAATTACGCAAAGAGCGATTCGATGCCATTTTAGTGAGCGATAACAATGCACTTGAACTCATGCAGCGTTTAGCCCCAGTCATCAAAGACACCCCAGTTATATTTAACGGCATTAATAACTACCATCCTTCTTTACATCGTTCTCTGAATGCAACCGGAGTCATGGAAGATGTCGATTTGGAAGCGAATCTCGCTCTTATTGAGCGCTTACATCCGAACTACACACAAGTTCTCATCGTCAGTGACCACTCGGTGACCGGTGAGGTGTTGCGTTATCAAATCGACAATTTTGTCCTCAAGTTCCCGCAATATAGAGACAAAATCGTACAACTTGTCCCAGACAGCATCATCGATCTAAAACAACAAGTCGCAAAACTGAGTTCCGATAAAGTCGTCTTGTTCTGGACCTATTACCGAGATAAACAAGGTATGGTTGGCAGCGAGCGTGACTGGGTTGGTGTCAACAAAGTCTCAAACGCGCCGCTGTTTATGGTGCATGACATTGGTTTGGGTCATGGCGCAGTTGGAGGGGTTATTCAAAGTGGTTATCGGCATGGTATTGAGAGCGCAGAGATGCTTGAATTCGTTTTGGATAACCCTGATCAGCCTCTGCCTGCGGTGAAAAAAAGTGATTCTGAAATAAAGCTCGATTACCAAGCGGTAGCGCGTTGGGGATTGGGGGCTGAACAAGAGGTTTCTGCGGTATTTTTTAATAAGCCAATGAAGCTTTCTGAACGTTTTGCCAAGGAAATTCGCCTGTTTGGTAGCCTGTTTGTGGTGATGTCGGTGGTCATTTTGCTGATGGGTTATTATTTACAGCGGATGCGTCGAAGTGAGAGCGCTGCGCGAGAAAGCCAGGCTATTCTAGAATCGATTTTCGATCAGAGCATGCAGTATATGGGCATTTTGGATGCCAACGGTGTGCTTAAATCGGGCAACGATCACCTTCAATCCTTACTTTATCACCAAGGACTGCGTTTAGACCGACCACTTTGGTTTCACCCCAACTGGAGTGAAAAAGCACAAGCGTTGCTTGAGGAGTATTTCCACGCGCCTCACCATCAAGTGTCGACGTTTGAAGCTGAAATTTGGAGTAAAGAACACGGCGCATTGGTGTTAGAAGTTTCGCTCAAGCCTTTTTCTCAGCAAGTAGGGAATCATAAGCAATACTTGTTTGAAGCGCGCGATATTACCAGTCGTAAATTGATGGAGGACAAGCTCTACCAACGTGAGTCAACCCTACGCAACTATTATGAGCAGCAGCCCGTGATGATGGTGACGCTTGATAGTAATAACCGAATTCAAGAAGTGAATCGATTTGCTCAACTACTTCTTGGCTACAAACCGATGGACATGCTCGGACATCGCCTGAGGGAGTTCTATTTTGATGACAAAGTGCTGTTCCCTCGCCAAGTGTTATTGCAACCCAACCAGCAAGTGCATGGTGTTTGGCGACGTGAAGTCGAGTATCGTCATGCAAATGGTCATCGTGTTTGGGTGCGCGAGAATATTCGTCCGCTGAGTGAATCTGAGCAACTGCTGATTGTGGGCGAAGATATTACCGAAACCAAACTGCTTTCCGAGAAATTGGAATACCAAGCTCGCTATGACTTACTGACGGGGACTTATAACAGAAACCATTTTGAACTAGAGCTTAAGACCGCACTGTGCGAAGTGGACAGCCATCGTCGAGTCCACGCAATGTTGTACCTCGACTTAGATCAACTAAAAGTCCTCAATGATACGGTTGGGCATGATGCAGGTGATGCGGCGATTCAATTCTGCGCAAGTATGCTGGAAGGCGTTCTGCCGTACAATTCCATCTTGGCTCGAATGGGAGGCGATGAGTTTGCGGTTTTACTCAAAGACTGTGACGAATATGGCGCCATCAATATTGCCAAACTGATCATCTCGACACTAAGCGAACACCTCTTTATTTGGGAAGACACACGCCTGTTCATCAGTTGCTCAATTGGTATCCGTATCATCGATCATACCGCTGATACGCCACAAATGGTGCACGCTCAAGCAGGCTCTGCTTGTCACGCCGCTAAAGAGCAAGGCCGTAACCGCTATAATCTATTCAGCTTAGATAACGAAGAGTTGCAGCGTCGTCAGATGGAAATGCAGAGCGTCAATTTGGTGCATGAGGCATTGTCGAATCAACGTTTAGAACTGTTTGCTCAACCGATAAAAAGCTTACAAAAGCACGAGACTCAAATGTATTTTGAGATTTTGGTGCGTATTCGCAATGGGTACGGTGATTATGTTTCTCCTGCGCTGTTTATCCCTGCTTCCGAGCGCTACAACATTGCCCATTGGATTGATAAGCAGGTTATTACTCAAACGCTAGAGTGGTTTGAACAGCGTCCTGAGGTGATTGAACAGCTTGGTCGCTGTTCGGTAAACCTTTCAGGTCAATCTATGGGGAATCAAGAGTTTATTGACTTCTTATTGGAGCGATTGGAAAGTTCGACTCTGCCGTGTGAAAAAATCTGCTTAGAAATCACCGAGACAGCGGCGATGAGCAATCTGGATCAAGCCATTGAGCTGTTTACCAAGCTAAAGTCTTTGGGTTGCATGATTGCATTGGATGATTTCGGATCTGGATTGTCTTCATTTGGTTACTTAAAGAAACTTCCTGTCGATATCGTGAAAATTGATGGTCTTTTCGTGCAAGATATCAACATAAATGAAATGGACCGCGTGATGGTTCGTTCAATCAATGACTTGGCGAAACAGCTCGGCAAAGTGACGGTGGCGGAGTTTGTCGAAAATGACCAGGTTATGCAGCATTTGATAGACCTCGGTGTGGACTACGGCCAAGGCTACGGTATTGGCCATCCTAAGCCGCTTTCTGAGCTAGTGGAGCAACTGACGGCTGTATAACCTCTGCGTAGCAAGCTCAACCTAGCATTAATAGGTAACTTAGGTATACACTCAGCGCCAGTTACCTCGATTTTTATTGGAGCCTCCTTTTGCAACTGCAATTGATCTGTGAAAACCCGTCTCAACAATCTCATCTTGATGAACTCGCTGCGCGTTGGCAGCTTTCACACACTGACGATAGCGATTTTGCTTTGGTGCTAACCACCGAGCGTTTGGAGCTACGTAAAGTGGATGAGCCAAAGCTGGGTGCAATCTTTGTGGATTTGATTGGTGGTGCGGTCGGTCATCGTCGCAAGTTCGGTGGTGGTAAAGGCCAGGCAATTGCGAAAGCTGCGGGGTTGAACAAAGGGGCAACGCCAACCGTGTTAGACGGCACGGCAGGTCTTGGTCGTGATGCGTTTGTGCTCGCCTCGCTAGGTTGTAAAGTGCAGATGGTCGAGCGTCATCCAGTCGTAGCGGCTTTGTTAGATGATGGCTTGGATCGAGCGAAACAAGACCCAGAAATCGGCACCTGGGTATCTGAGCGCATGTCGCTAATCCATGCTTCTAGCCATGATGCGCTGGAACAATTGGCGCAAGATAAAGACTTTGTCCAGCCAGATGTGGTGTATCTTGACCCGATGTATCCGCACCCAGAAAATAAAAAGAAGTCGGCGCTCGTGAAAAAAGAAATGCGTGTTTTCCAATCGTTGGTTGGCGCTGATTTGGACGCCGATGGCCTACTAGAACCAGCCATGGCGTTAGCCACAAAGCGTGTAGTAGTTAAACGCCCAGACTATGCTAACTGGCTGAACGAGAAAAAACCGACCATGGCGATTGAAACGAAAAAAAATCGCTTCGATGTCTACGTTAAAGCATCGATGGCATAACTTCCTGACGGCTCAACTTTTCTTGTCACAGTACGGTGTATCGTGCTGTGACTCATCCTCTCTTTCCTCGTCTCTATTGATAGTTTTCTCTTGCTAATTCCCTTCCCTGACTGTATATCTAACTAAGAATTATTATTATTTCACTTGTTGTGATGCGGTCGATAACTGGGAAGCTGGAGTAGTAGAATGGCTAAACGTTTATGTAAAATGAGTCGCAAACAGATCGCGGCAGAACTTGGTGATATCCATCGTTTAGTTGTCGCACCAAAATTCGTTTGTCGTTCTTGCGCACGCTCTTCATCGGCCAAAGATACCCTTTGTAAGCCAGCCGCAATTCCTCCACAAAAATGCCAAGACAAGCCATTGAGTGAGCAACAAGCATGTGGCTTATTGGTTGAAGCTCTGCCATCACAAGCGATTCCAGTGACCACTAAACAAAGCAACGAAAAAGCCGCGATTGTGAAGCGTGTTGTTGAGCGTGTGAAAGAGAAAAAACAAGCCGAAAAATCTCTGGAGCCAGTAAGAGCCGACGCACCAGTATGGTTTGATTTAGCGGATAAAAAATCGCTCAAGAAAGCGAAAAAAGCACTGAAAAAGCACTATAAGCAGCAAAAGAAGTTGCTAAAAGTGGCGAAAAAACAACAAAAGTTACTTAAGCGTCAGCGTAAACTGGAAGCGCGTAATGCGAAACTAGAAGTGTTGCTGCCAACGCCACCTAATGCTTTGATGAACGCAATCTCACAAGCCAAAGTGCATTAATCAAATAAAAAAACGCTCTCCAGTCGGAGAGCGTTTTTTATTGTCGAAATGTTTATAGGATTAGCTGCGTTACTTATTGGCGTAGCTCATCTCTACGCGCTTTTTCACCCAGGTTTCGTTAATCCATAGGGATAGCATGATGATCGCACCGCCAATGGCGAGTCGCATGACATCAACATCGCGGTTCCAAATCACAATGTTTACAATCAAGCCCGCCGGAACCAATGCATTGTTCATTACTGCCAGTGCACCTGCGTTCACCATAGTCGCGCCTTTGTTCCAAGCAAAGTAACCAAAACCAGAAGCAATCAACCCAAGGTATGTCAGAATGCCCCATTGTGTTGCAGTGGTAGGTAGTTTGTCGAGGTTACCCATGAGCGCGAAAGCCACGGTTGCTACACAAAATGCACCTAAGTAGAAGTAGCCAAACACGGTGTGTTGTGGCAAATCGACGGGTTCACTCTCCATGATATATTTGTAGCCCACCTGACCGATGGCAAAGCAGAGGTTTGCTCCTTGTACGACCAAAAAGCCCAGTAGGAAATCTTCATTAATGCCTGCAAATTTAATCCAGGCGGCACCAAATACGGCTATTGCAGCGGTAACTAAGTACCAAGGTGAAAAGCGACCTTTCAAGAAGTCATAGATTAGCGTGACGTAAATGGGTGTGAATACGGTGAACAGCAATACTTCTGGCACGGAAAGGAGCAAAAAAGATTGGTAGTAGAAGCAATACATCAAGCCGAGCTGGAAGCCACCGACGGTCATCAGTTTCGCGATCAGGGGTTTGCTAACGCCACGGAATTTCAAAAAGGGAATGAAAACCAGGCTCGCCAGTGCCACGCGCATGAACACCGAGAACCAAGAATCAACCTGACCGGCGAGGTAAACGCCGATCAGGCTAAATGAGAATGCCCAAAGTAGGGTAACTGCGGATAGATAAGCCATGGATGAGAATCTTTATCAACAACAAATGTGCCCGCAGTCTAACCAAGTTTTATCGCTGCGCCAATCAGTCTTTTAGCGGTACGACCAGCATATCGACTGGTGAGCAGTTAATCAGCTGTCGAGTCGAAGATAGAATCTTGCTCCAGAAATCTTGGTGATGACCACAAACCACCAAATCAATACTGTAATCTTGAATGGTATCGCACAGCTCATTACTCAAATCGCCACTACCGACTAAAGTATGGGCAATTGGGTATTGCGCATATTCAGCGAAGTTTGCCAATTGTGTGCGCGATGCTTCCATTGCTTGATGTTGCGCTTCTGCCATATTGATATCGATAAGCCCGGTGTAGAGTTCTGCGTAGTTCACGTCGATGTGAATAAAAGAGACTTTCGCATCCAGAGGTTTAGCCAGTGATACGGCTTTCTTAATCAACACTTTACTGTCGTCTGAAAGGTCGACTGCCACAAGTATGTGTTTGTAACTCATATTGCTATCTCCTTGTAAGGTCATAGTTTTAGATTAGCACCAACCCCAAAAAAAATTTGCTGAAGTGATCTCATATCGGTGCCGTAGGTACAAAGTCTTGTCTCAGTAATCATGTTATAGTGGCGTTATACCCAAGTGACTTTGATATGCTGAAATAAGCGTAGTGTTACTGACTAGAGTTGAAGTGAAACTTCGCCGTGTCTGCCAGACCAAGCTATTCTCGCAGCGTCATTTATTTCGAGGTTACTTGGGTATATTGCATGCACAATAATAGGAGTTAACATGCTGTCTCAAACTATGGTCGAACAATTGAATGAGCAAATTAACCTAGAATTTTTCTCATCCAATCTATACTTACAAATGAGTGCTTGGTGTGAAGACAAAGGTTTTGAAGGTGCGGCTGAATTTTTACGCGCTCACGCCGTAGAAGAAATGGAGCACATGCAACGCCTATTCACTTACGTGAGTGAAACTGGCTCAATGCCAATCTTAGGCGCTATTGATGCGCCAAAGCATGACTTTGCGAGCCTAGGTGACGTTTTCCGCGAGACATTTGAACATGAGCAAATGATCACGGAAAAAATCAACAAACTGGCGCACGTTGCATTTACTAGCCAAGACTACTCAACGTTTAACTTCCTACAGTGGTACGTGTCAGAACAGCACGAAGAAGAGAAGTTGTTTAAAGGGATTTTAGATAAGATCGAACTGGTAGGTGAAGACGGTAAAGCGTTGTTCTTCATTGACAAAGATCTAGCACAAATGGCGAAAGAAGGTTCATCTTCAATCATGGATGCTCCAGCTGCGTAAACGCGTTTTGGGACGTTGTAAGTAGCGGGTAAAGACGAAGTGTTGATCGTCTTTTTCTCTTGAGCATTGTTGAAGATGTAGGGAGGAAAAGATGATCAGTGGAGACACAATCTTATTTGCGCTAATGGTGGTAACTGGAGTTAATATGGTCCGGTATCTCACCGCTCTTCGTTCTCTAATTTATATCATGCGTGAAGCGCATCCGCTGTTATATCAGCAAGTTGATGGTAATGGTTTTTTTACCACTCATGGAAATGTCACCAAGCAGGTGAGGTTGTATCACTACATTAAAAGTAAAGAATATCATCATCACCACGATGAAATTTTTACTGGTAAGTGTGAAAGAGTGCGTGAATTGTTTGTTCTATCGACCGCGTTGCTCGGCGTGACGCTACTTGCAGCCTTCATTCTCTAAGAGTCAATAATCTAGATAGTTGTTCTGTCTGAGATTTTGCGGACATACAGAGCGCTTAGAGTTTAAGCGCTTTTCCCTTTCGGTATTTGTCGGTAGAATGTCGCGCCTAGAAAGCAAGGATGTGCAATGTGCACATCCTTTTTTATTTTGATTCGATACCAATCAGTCTAAGAGCTACCGATGAGTAAGAAATTTGATGTTGTTGTAATTGGCGCAGGCGCAGCAGGTTTAATGTGTGCTGCAGAAGCAGGCAAGCGAGGCCGCCGTGTTTTGGTGCTCGATCATGCTAAAAAGCCAGGACGTAAAATCCTTATCTCGGGCGGTGGTCGTTGTAACTTCACTAACTACGACGTTTCAGCTAATCACTATTTGTGTCAAAACCCGCACTTTGTTAAGTCGGCGCTCTCCCAATACACTAACTGGGATTTCATCTCGATGGTGTGTAAACATGGCATTGAGTTCGAAGAGCGTGATCACGGCCAGTTGTTTTGTGTCGATGCATTTACGGCCAAAGATATCGTGAAGATGTTGTTAGCTGAGTGTGACATGCCGAACATCGAGCAGCGTTACCAATGCGATGTTCATTCGATTGAAAAAATTGATGAAGGCTTTCGTTTGCATGCTGGTACTGAGATTGTCGAATGTGAGTCTTTAGTTATCGCAACAGGTGGCTTGTCGATGCCAAAACTGGGAGCGACACCATTTGGTTATAAAGTCGCGGAACAATTTGGTCTTCGAGTTATTCCAACCACGGCAGGGCTTGTACCATTTACTCTGCATAAAGAAGACAAAGAAGACTTTGCTGAGTTATCTGGTATCGCGGTACCTGCGGAAATTACGGCTGAAGATGGCACCATGTTCAAAGAAGCCCTGCTCTTCACACATCGTGGGTTATCTGGTCCAGCAGTGTTACAGATTTCTTCATTCTGGCGGGCCGGACAAAAGGTGTTGATCAATCTTGTGCCAAACGATGATGTTGCTGAGTTATTAGAACGCAGTCGTGAGAAGCATCCAAATCAGTCACTCAAGAATACGCTTGCCAAAGTGCTGCCTAAGCGTCTGGTTGAAGTCTTAATTGAACGTAAAGAGCTAGTCGATAAACCGCTAAAACAGTTCAATCAAAAGGAGCTTGCGGCGATTGTGGAGCGTCTAGAGCATTGGGATATCGCCCCGAATGGCACTGAAGGCTACCGAACTGCGGAAGTGACACTAGGCGGTGTCGATACTGATCACTTATCCTCGAAAACCATGGAATGCAAAGACATTAAAGGGCTTTATTTTATTGGTGAAGTGATGGATGTGACTGGTTGGCTAGGGGGCTACAATTTTCAGTGGTGCTGGTCGAGCGGCTTTGTTGCGGGGCAGTGGGTTTAATCAAACACCAAACGCAGCCTAACTGCATAAAAGATAAGATACAAAAAGAGCACTGAATAAAATTCAGTGCTCTTTTTGTACTCCCATAGCGAGTTACTCGTCTTGATACTTTTCGAGTTTGTTATAGAGCGTTTTCACGCTAATGCCTAACTCCTGCGCTGATTCCGTTTTATTGCCTTGATTCTCTTCAAGGGTATTGAGAATGGCGGCTTTTTCTAGCTCTTCTAGCGAAACGCCCGCCGGAACAAGGTCTTCGATGCTGGTGCCTGTTTCCAATGGTGGTGTGTCGAAGATAAGATGTTCATCTCGGATGGTGTCATCAGCCAAAATGAATGCACGCTCGATCGTGTGTTTGAGCTCACGGACATTACCTGGCCAGTCGTGTGCAGCGATTTTTTGGATCGCAGAGTCAAGAATCGTTTTGGTTTTTGCCTCATTGGCGTTGCGGTGCGCAATAAAGTGCTTGGCCAGACCTACGATATCACCGCCTCGTTCTCGCAGTGGCGGTATCGTTAATGGGAAATGCGATAAGCGGAAAAACAGATCTTCACGCAGGAACTGCTCCTCAATGGCGATTTTAGGATCACGGTTTGTAGCAGCAATGATGCGAGTATTAGCGATATGAACCGTATTACTGCCAACTGGGCGATACTCTCCGGTTTCTAGCACCCGCAATAGCTTCACTTGATGCTCGATAGGCATCTCGGTGATTTCATCTAAAAATAGGGTGCCGCCCTCTGCCTGCTTAAATACACCTTGGTGAGTTTTATTTGCTCCGGTAAAAGCGCCTTTCTCATGGCCAAACAGTTCACTATCAACCAATTCAGGGCTAATGGCACCACAGTTAATCGCTATAAAGGGCTGTTGTTTACGCTCACTCGCTAAGTGGATGGTCTGCGCCACCAGTTCTTTGCCTGATCCACTTTCACCGACAATAAGGACGTTGGCTTCTGTTTTAGCAACGCGCCTGATCATACGATAGAGCTGATGCATCGGAGAGGAAGAGCCGACCAAAAGACCAAATTGGTCAAGATCGCTGGTGGACACTTTACGCCCTTGATCTTGTTTGTGTTGATAGTACTGGCTGACTTCGCTCAGGGTGTCCGTCAGAATGGCAATATCAACGGGCTTTCTGTAGTGAAAAATAGCACCCAAGTTCATCAGCTTATCCAAGTTCTCGTTTGGAGCGCCTGAGCTAATGATGATCAAGTCCATATCGTAGATGTCTTCGATATTAGAAAGACGTTGATAATCTGCACTAGTAAAGTGGGCGACTTCAACAATCGCAACTTCCGGTTTGAGTTGTAGGAAATCTTCAATCCATTGGTCTGCGGCATCGATGTCATGCAGACGAAATTTGTTCAGTTCCTGGCAAGAAGCGATGGCATTTTTAAGTGATGGATCTTGTATTCTTAGAAACAGGCTTGGCATCGACATAGAAATGTCCTCTTTACTATGACAGAAACAATGTACGTGGATTATTCTCACTTCACAAGACAAAATATTGTCAGCATAGATTTAAGGATTTGTTCGGTATTTTTATGTTATTAGCCCCTTTTTGATATATATCGGTGAGAGCCATCAGTAGATATTTCCTTTTGTTCAGATTTTTATTTTTAAAATAATAATTTTGCTATTAATTGATTCTGGAGAAATAGCCTTTCTGTTTTATCAGGTTATTTAGGCACAAGTGACGGAGGCTTTATCACCGATTAAAAATTACATTTTTTACGTGTAAATAATTCATGCTTATACTTTATTGCTCATCTCATTTTTACCTCTTTCCTTTATTAGTCACTTAAAAACAATGAGTTATAAAGTTGGCACGTGGTTTGCTCCTAGGGAAGTGCAACGTCAATAAAGGAGAATTACCATGAATAACATCGCAGCTAAAATTGTACTTACGTCAGTTCTTGCTACTTCATCTACAGCAGTCTTAGCGAGTGATAAATGGGAAAAAGAATCCATGGACGCTTGGCTAGATGGTAAAGCTGAAACCACACTACTGCTAAACAGCAATCTCAACTCTTTTGATATCAATACCGATGTTGAGAATCAGGTCGTTACCCTTTCTGGTTCGGTAAACAATGATCTTGAAAAATCACTTGCCGAAGAGCTTGTTACTGGTCTTGATGGTGTGAAAAAAGTAAACAACGAATTGTCAGTAGTGAATGAAGGCAAGAAAGAAACTGATTCAGAAGCTTTAGCTACACTGACCGATTCTAAAATCACGACTATAGTTAAAACGCGCCTACTAATGGATACCAATGTGAGTGGTACGGATATTGATGTAACGACAGAACGCAAAACGGTAACGTTGGCAGGTCAAGTTAATTCAGATGCGGAGCATGATCTTGCAATTTCAATTGCAAATAACACCAATGACGTAAATAAGGTGATTGATAAGCTAGAAGTGGTTCAATAATAGCGAGCCGAGTGATTTAACCCACTTTTATTAGGAGGTAACACTATGGTTCGTTGGATGTTTATTTTTCTGGCACTGGCACTAATTTCTGCACTATTAGGCTTTACTGGTATTGCAGGAGCTGCTGCCTCTATCGCGCAAGTGATATTTTACCTATTCCTATTGTCATTAATTGTATCAATAGTGATTGTTCTGCTGGGAAGAAAAAACGTAAATAGATAGGAGATTCCATGCGACTTACGTCATTTATTTACCGTATCGCCGCAGTATTCGGTTTGGTGTTTGCGTTGGCAGCTTGTAGTGAAGAAGGGCCAATGGAACAGGCCGGCAAAAAGATAGATGAAGCCGCCGAAGAAACCCAAAATGCGATTGAAGATGAATGTGAAAACATTAAAGAAAACCTAAACGCTGAAGACCAAGACTGTTAGCCGAATCAGGTTAGGTTTTTTACGCATAGCTATGTAAGAGAGGGGCGGTCAATAACCGCCCTTCCTTTTGTCCCAATTGTTTACAATCAGATAAGGAGTCAAAGATGAAAAACATATTTGATGTACTGAAAGAGAGTCATGAAAAGCAACGCCTTTTACTCGATGCTCTGATGGAAACGTCTGGAGATTCCCCCGCTCGTGAAGAGTTTTATCACAACCTTAAAGAGGAACTCGAACAGCACGCAGCGGCAGAAGAGCGGTTTTTCTACGCGCCTTTAATAGATAGCGATAAGACCATTGATCTCACTCGCCATGGCATCGCAGAGCATCATGAAATTGATAAAGTGATTGCACAGCTTGATGCAACCGATATGAGCTCGCCAGCGTGGCTCAACCTAATGAAAACCTTGCGTCACAAAGTGTTGCACCATCTTGAGGAAGAAGAGCAGCGTTTCTTCCAGTTAGCCGGTAAGGTAATGACCGATAAGCAGAAAATGAAACTAGCGGATGGTTATGTTGAAGAGATGGTAAGCTAGGTAGAGTGTTGGACCTTTTCGTGCCATTTCGGCACGGGAAGGCACTCAATCAAGGCGTTAACTAAAGTTCATGTATCCAAGCTCAATCCCCCGCGTATTCTAACTTCCACTAAAAAGTGCACTCGCTGAAGGCAAGGAGAGCGAATGTTTATCATCAAATATTATATTCTTGGCGCTCTGATCAGTTTATTGGCCGCTATCTATACGCCTCAAATTATCGTTAGTTTGCTGTTCTTATGGATATCGCTTTCTTTAGCGTTGGTCAGCGTAGCCTACGTATTCGACATTCCCTCTATTTTTAGAAAAAACCAAGATGGCAAGATTGTCAGGTGGATTCGCTGGGCATTCATCCCATTTCTATTGGGGGCTAGAGCGTATAACGCCTGGGAAAGACGGCGTGATACAGTGCCTCCAATCCAAAAAGTCAGCGACAATTTATACCTATCTCGCCGTTTGTTTCAGAGTGACTTAGATTTTCTCGAATCCAATGAAATCTCTTGTATTGTCGATGTCACCGCAGAATTTGCAGGCCTTGAAAGTGCGATGACCGACAAGCAGTTTCATTACCTTTCGATTCCGGTACTCGACCACAAAGCCCCAACGCTAGAGCGCCTTCGCCATGCGATTAACTGGATTGATACTCAAATCTCGTGCTCGCGGGCAGTGGTTGTGCATTGTGCGTTAGGGCGTGGTCGTTCAGTGTTTGTTGTGGCGGCGTATTTACTGAGCAAAGACCCGTCACTGACGGTTGAATCCGTGATGAAAAAAATCAATGACGTACGCAGTACCGCGAGATTGAATAAATTACAGATTAGAACGTTACGAGCGATCAGTGAAAAAGGCGTACTAGGGCTGGATCAATCCACTTGGATGGTGGTTAACCCTGTTGCAGGTGGCGGAAAATGGGAGGAAAACGAACAGCACCTGATTCGTGAACTAACCAAAAAATATCGCTTGAGTATTCATCAAACCACCACAAACCTCAGCGCCGAGCAGCTAACACAACAGGCAAAAGAAAGTGGAGCTAAGCAAATCATCGTAGCTGGTGGCGATGGCACAGTAACAGAGGTGGCGAGCCAATTGGTGGATACCGACCTAAAACTCGGTATTGTTCCGCTCGGAACTGCCAATGCGTTATGTCATGTGCTCTATGGCGTTGGCGCAAAATTCTCACCGGTCGAAAAAGCGTGTGAAGCGTTGCTTGGCGGACACTGCCAACGTATTGATACTGCGGAATGTAATCAGCGGCTTATTTTATTGGTCTTAGGCATTGGGCTAGAACAGAAAATGATCGAGCACGCTCAGCGAGAAGAGAAAAATGTTTTTGGACAACTCGCTTACCTCACCGGCTTTTTTAATGCTGTAGTGGCGGAAGAAACGCAAGCTTTAACCGTATCGTTAGACGCTCCAACTGAAGATGGAAACCACGACAAGAATACACAAACGCTTGACGTCCATAGTTTTGTCGTTGCGAATATCGCTCCATTTAGTACGTTGCTTGCCCAAGGTGGTGATGCGCCGCAGCCTGATGATGGCAAGCTGCATATCACATATTTAGATAACACCGAGTCTTTAGGCGGACGTCTTATCGCCTTGTCGGATCTGACATTAACGAGCGTAGGCGCACAGGAAGAATCGACACATTTTCAATACGCGACGGCTCAGAGCGTCACTATTTCTGCGAATAAACCGATTGAATATGTGATTGATGGTGAACTGTATTCTGATGAGCAACTGGCAATCAAGCTGCGTCCAAAGTCATTGAACGTATTTGTTCCAAGCCAGAGACGTAAATCAGCTTCGCTTTAACACAGATAATCCGCGGATAACGCGCCATTTGCTTCGTATTCTACATGGCGCTTTTTCTGTGCTGTTTGATGATTTGGTGTGCGTCGTAAAAAGGCTATCAAGGTCGCTGCGTAGATGCAGCGGCTTTTGTCTATCTGCACCTTTTTATTAGGTTGATTGGGGATGAGGGTTAAACAAAGTGAAGAAAGAAGGGCGAGTATAATTACTCACCCTGAGGTAAGTGCTTTTCAATTTCATCGTTTTCAACTTGTAAAGCAGCTAACCAATAAGAAACAAGTGCGGTTAAGTTGGTGTCGTCAATGGCTCTAAGCAGGGCTTTTAAATCATCTAACAGTAATTTATTCATAAAATGCATTTCTTTGTAATTGCCTAACTCGGCAACGCCGTATTCGGTGGCATTTTCTGCAATGAATTGTTCACCATCTTGATCGAAGAACAGCTTCGCCATCTTTTTGATCATCACTTTTTCTATTTTCACGAATCGATATGCCGCTCTTGCGAGTGTCATATGTGATTGCGGGTTAACGAGAGGCAAACACGTTTGGCGATGGTGTGTCATTTTTACGAGTAGCTCCCTTACTCGATTGTTATCCAATGTCATAGTGACCTCTTTATTTGTGATTATTGTCGTGGGACATTTCTCGTGACGGTTATGTTAATGCGCCTGTGGGCTTGTCAGAAATGGCCAAAGCAAGTTGGCCATTTCTTTGCTCAATACCGAGCTTTATTGCAAGGGCGACCACCAGGTTTTAGCTAATAAGGCTGATGCTGCTGAGTTTTTCTTTGCAACTTTTTATATCGCTACGAACTTTCAGCAGAACCGAGTTATCCGCCTGCTCTGGGTGGGAAGTAATCAAATTCTCAATCTCTTTGAGTACCTTGCTTTCGACACCTTCAAGCTGTTCTAAATACATTGACTCTTTGTCAGAGGACACTTCCTTCATCACGTCGCTGTAGACCTCACGCGCCTTGATGGTGTAGGAAACCGGAGTGTCGTCGGCAGATTCTTCATTGTTACTTGCTAGAGAGTAGGGAGTGAGCTCAATGACTGCACGCTCACGTACTCTGAGCAGTTCTACCAACACATTATTCAAGGAAGTGTTGTCGATGTTCTCGATGGCCTTGTTGTAAATTTCATTTCCGCTTTCGATAAGCTCAATGATTGAGGCGATGTTTTCATTTTTCATATGCCACTCCTTATTTACTGGTGATAGGGGTGTTTGAGTGTATGGAATACAAACACGATGTTTCGTCTTCAGTTGCAGGTTGTATGCCAATGAACTTTAAGTCTTATTAATCAGTGACTTAATATCTTGTTTTGCAATAACTTGCTAACAGTCGGTAAGGCGCTAAGAAAAAATTACAAGAATGGCGGGGAAAGCCTGGAAAGAATTACACGTACAGATACGGCTTTTTATCGAAATAAAAATAAAATCAATAAAAAACAATAGCTTAAAATTCTGGCATGGATATGGCTTTGTAGGGAGTAAGTGAGGTCAAACATTGTTTCACTTGATTCACTATTCAACTCATTAATGGAGGCTAGTTATGGCTACTACAAAAGAAAGCACAGTAAAACCTCAAGAGCAGTTAGAAGAAGCATATCACTTAGCGGAACAAGCCACGACGGAAGCCGTTGGCGCGATGAAAGACCAAGCCAAAGAGAAGCTGGATGTCGGTGCACAGCAAGTTCAGCAGGCGACTAAGTCGGCAGAAAATGTAATCAAGGAGCGCCCATTGCTGAGCATAGGCTGTGCCTTCCTTGCTGGTTGGGCGGTTTCGAAGCTGATCAAATAATAGTGGTCACCAAGGATTAAGCCACACAACAGAAAGGCGAGGCTTCACATGAATAACTCAGGGCAAGTTACCAATCAGCAATCAGGCTCGGCGGCTTCAGACAGCGGCCGAGCCCCTGATGGGGCAGAAGAACAGGATATCCAACAAACCATTAATGGTTTGAGCAGCATTCTTGCGCAATTGGACCAACTGACGAAATCGCTAAAAGCATGGTCAGGTTCAACGTTGGATTTGTTCCTCTTGGAGATGAAAGTTAACGTGTCCGCAGTGCGTCAGATTTTGCTGTGTACCGTTGTTTTTACCCTATTGTCGGTATTGTTCGTATTCAGTTTGTGCCTTGCCTCTGGGGTGGTGGCTTATCAGTTAACTGCCAACGTATATGTTGCCGTGGGTGTATTTATCACATCATTAGGCTTGGCATTATTTGCTTTAGCCTGGTGGCAGAAGCGTTTAGTTGGATTTCTTGGATTCAAAAATACGACAGAACAATTACAGGAGGGGTGGGATGCGCTCGCTACAAAAGCTCAATCGAGCCATGCGGATCAAGCGGATGGAAGGTAAAGCGTCTCTAGAGCAATGCTGTTTGTCGATGGAAATGTTCACGTTTACCACCAAGAAGTTTGTGAGAGAAAACCCTTGGACGACATTAGGCATTAGTGCTGTCGTTGCCGTTACCGCAGCAAAAGCAGGTCGATTGTCTCGACTGACTTCTTCTATTTCGTCAATGGGGCTATTGGTTAGCAGCGTGTCTGATATTACCGATTCGCTCACAAAGCCGGTCGCGGCAGCTTCTCTGGATGAGTCAGATGCGGAGCAAAATGGAAATGCAGCAACACAAGTAAGCAACGCTGCGACGACAGAGGGCGAACCACTCTAATAGCGGATTTCACCGCAAAATTTTCTTACCGATTCTGAGCTTATTATGACAGCGAAATTGAACATTCCTGCCAACACTGCGATTGGTGCAACGCTTCTCGTCCTGTTACTCGTCCCAGGGCTGTATTTTGCCAAGCCAATATTGTTACCTATTGTGCTTAGCACCTTTATTTCTCTGCTGTGCAGCCCTTTCATTAATTATCTTGAAGACAAAGGTTTACCACGTGCTATTACCGTCGTGTTGACGCTGTCATTCCTCGTTGGCGCCTCAATTATTGGTCTTGCCGCCATGTCGGAGCCCGCCAAGCAATGGTGGTCTGAGCTGCCCAGTATCGTGAAAAATGTGTCGCAAGAAGTAAGCGAAGTTACTAAAGCTTCGGCTGATCACCTTAATACTCCATTGAATATCGCCAACGATATGAGTATGGATGAGGTCGGGAACAACACCGTATTTTCTTTGGTAAAAACGCTCGCGACCACTACGCCGACGATTTTGACACAAGCGATGATCGTGCTGTTTATGGTTTACTTTATGCTCAATCATGGACGAAGCTTATTTCGAAAGTCAGTGTCTTACTTACATGGGTTCGCCAAACAGCGCCAAGCGATTGAGTTGGTCAAAGCGCTACAGAAAGACCTATCTCGATACATTGGCACCATCACGTTGGTGAATGCGGGACTTGGGTTGAGTGTTGGGGCCGTGTTTTTTGTTCTAGGCCTTGAAGATCCATTTCTATGGGGCGCATTTGCAGGCGTGATGAATTTTGCGCCGTACCTCGGCCCTGTCATATCCATGGTGAGCTTTGGCTTTGTTGCTTATCTTCAGTTGGAGTCGGTCAGTTTTATGCTGACGGTGGTGTCTATCTATTTACTGCTCAATTTGATTGAAAGTCAGTTTGTTACACCAACACTATTGGGGAAAAGGTTTAACTTAAACCCGTTAGTGATTTTTGTTTGGCTTGTTTTTTGGGGCTGGCTTTGGGGCGGAATGGGGCTATTGATCGGTGTGCCGTTGCTGGTTTGTATCAATATTTTGGTTGATCGTCTAGAGCTATGCCAATCAACCCAAAATCAAGCAAAACAAATCACCTCCGCGGACGTGGCACCGCGAGAGTGACTTGAGGAGCAAGCTGGTTCAACGAAACAGTTTTTCAGCGCTCACTGGCTGACTAAATAAATATCCCTGACCATAAATACAGCCTTTTTCGAATAAATAATCGGCTTGTTCCCGAGTTTCTATCCCTTCCGCGACGACTTTCAACGACAGCGTTTTTCCCATGGCAATAATGGCATTCACAATCGCGTTGCTGTCGCTATTACTTGGGACATCACTGACAAATGAGCGGTCAATTTTCAGTTTGTTGATTGGCAAACCTTTCAAGTAAGACAAAGACGAATAGCCAGTTCCAAAGTCATCCAGAGAAATCTCAATACCCAGCTCTCGTAATTGATTTAACGATGCAATGGCTTGTTGAGGGTCGATCAGTAAAAAGCTCTCTGTGATCTCCAAATCTAACCGTTGGGCAGGGTATCCGGTGTTATCGAGGATAGTACTTAATCGCTGAATGAAATTTGACTGCTGAAGCTGCAACGCAGAAACATTGACGGCGATTTTGCCAAACTCGATGCCCTGGTCTAGCCAAGCATTACCTTGCAAACAAGCTTGTTGTAACACCCACTCACCAATGCTTTGAATCAGCCCTGTTTTTTCTGCAATTGGAATAAAGTCTGCTGGTGGTACAAGGCCAAACTCTGGATGCTGCCAGCGTAATAAAGCTTCCACGCCGACAATCGTATTTTGTTCCAAGTTGTATTGCGGTTGGAATTCTAACCGGAGTTGTTGTTTTTCTATTGCTTGATGCAAAGCGGATTGAATGCGTACATGGGATACGGATTTATCGGTCAAATCCGGTGAGTAAAACGCGTAGCCGTTGCGTCCATTTTTCTTCGCTAAGTACATCGCAGTGTCTGCGTTTTTCAGTAAGGTTTCACTGTCTTGACCGTCTCTTGGGTACAAGGCAATACCAATACTGGTCGAAACACGAAGTGAGTCGTGATTTGCCAAGTCGAATGGTTGCTGGAATACGCTTAGAATATCGCCGACGGTTTCCAGTAAGGCAACATCACTATGGATGTCTGGCAAAATAATCACAAATTCATCGCCGCCAATGCGAGCCACATGCGCATTGAGGTGAAGCACATCTTGCAGACGAATCGCTAACTTAGACAGCAATTGGTCACCACAGAAATGGCCCATGCTATCGTTGATGTGTTTGAAATGGTCGATATCTAAGAATAGGGTGGCAAACGTCTGCTGGTTTTTGTGTCCGGTTTCGATGTGTTGCTCAAGTAAGCTGAGTAAATGGGTTCGATTAGGTAGATTGGTTAATGGATCGTAAAAAGCCATGCGTTGTAGCTTTTCTTCGTGTGCCTTACGCACAGAGATATCTTCAAACACACAAATGTAGTTAATAAGGTGGTTTTTATCGTCCATTACGGCGCTAATGGTCGCTAATTGCGGATAAATGCTGCCATCTTTCTTTCTGTTGATGAATTCGCCTTTCCATTGGCCTTTGTTTTCGAGTTGATGCCACAACTGTTGATAGAAACCTTGATCATGATGGCCTGAGCGCAGAATTCGTGGGTTTTTTCCTATCACCTCTTCAGAGCGGTAACCTGTAATTTGGGTAAAAGCCGTGTTTACATCAATGATGTTGGCATTGCGGTCTGTAATGACCATGCCTTCTTGCGAATTGTTGAAAATTTGGGACGCTAAGGAGAGCTGCGTTTCTACCATTTTTCGGCGGGTGATGTTACGTGTCATCCCCAGAATGCCGATTAAGTTTCCCGCATGATCACGGACAGGAGACTTAATGGTTTCTAGCCAAGTGGGGTTATTGTTTTCATCAATTTGACGGCATTCTTCAACAATATTTTGCGTGCCAGTGGCTACCACCAATTTATCGGCATCAATGAATTTTTCCGCACGTTCATGGCTAAACAGGGCAAAATCGTCTTTGCCAATGATTTCACTGTTGGTTTTTTGCCACGCATTTTCTACGCTTCGATTGGTCATCGAATAAAGACCATCCATGCCTTTTATCCATACGTGGTCTTCAAGGCAGTCGATAAACTCTTGTAGTGTTGGTGTTGGCTTTATTTCCGCGCTTTGATGTCGCGTTTGTTCTTGCTGACAGTGCAAGTTGATATCAAAGCTGATCCGCCCCGCGATTGCGCTTAGCCATGCCGAAACAACCGTTGATTGATCATTAGGGTGAGTCAGTGTCAGTACGGCAAGCAATTCGCCATTAGGTAGCCAAATCGGTCCAATGCTCAAGGTTTGCTCTTCAAAGGGGGTATGGCTAACTGTAAAATCTGTCGGCGTAAAGTGATCGACAACTTGCGTTATCACATCGACGATAGCACGATGATTTTGGGTTGAGGTGGACACCTCAGTCGATAGCCACTGCTGAGTATCGCTCAGAGTATAAAGCTGTCCCTGAGCTTGAGTTACATTACAGCATTGTCGCAGAACGTGTTGCCAGTCTGCCATCAAAGGCGAAGGAATAGCGAAGCGAAACATAATTAATAACGAGTCCTAAATCGCCCAAAGGTAATTATATTAGAATCTAGCGTAAGCTATTGGGCTTTGTGAGTATCGTATCCAACGCGTAGCTAAATCCTAGCAGCGTAAAGTGCTTTCTATCATTAAAATGTTATCTATATCTCTTTTTTATCCAACTTATTGCATTGTTTTTTAGGGCTTTGGATAGGTGATTAAGAAGCGTTTACCGCTTTGGTTTTCTTGCCCCATGAGACTTGCTGAATGACTAAGCCACTGATGATCAATACCAGGCCAATCAAGGTTGAAGGGTGAATTTCTTCGCCGATGATGGTAGCTAACAACATGAGTGAGATAAATGGAGAAGCAAAGATCAGATTACTGATACGCGCGGTGTTTTGCGTTGATTTGAGTGCGCTCAGCCACAAAACGAAAGTGATCCCCATTTCAAACAGTCCGACATACGTCACCGCTGCCCAGCCTTTAGCTGAGATTGCCTGCCAGCTCGCACCTTCATAAAGACTTAAACCAATGGCGAATGGAATAGCGACCAAAAAGCCGAGCAGAACGCCAACCACAGGGTCGGCCTTATTTTTGGTATTTAAAATCCAGTAACCGGCCCACAGCAGCGTTGATAGCAGCGCAAGACCAACACCCAACGGGCTCTCAAATTCCATGCCTAAAAGATTGCCTTGTGTGGCAATCACTATCACGCCGACATAACTAAAACCGCAAGCCAGCCAGTCCTTACCACGGATCTTTTGTCCTAAGAAAACAGCAGCCATTAGCGTTAAGGTGATGGCCCAGCTGTAGTTGATCGCTTGAGCCTGAGATGCGGGCAGCAAGTCATATGCTTTGAACAGAATAACGTAATACGCCAAAGGGTTAATCAACCCAAGCAGTAGGTAATACCAAGGGTTTGAGAAAAATGTAGCGCTTAGCTGGCCCAGTTTACCTTGCACACCACAGATTACTGTTAGCGCAATCGCAGAGATGATGCTGGCAATACATAGCATTTGAATCGGCGTAAATTCTGCCAACGTGAGTTTAAATGCGGTTGCAACGGTAGACCAAAGTAATACTGCTGAGAGCCCAAATCCTAGGGCGCGACGCTCGTTCATGATGCCTCTGCGTGATGATGTGCCGCTCGGTTTGGATAATTTGAGCGGAAGAAAGAATATTATAGGAAGGCCTAGTGTATGCGAGGATTTTTCATCCAACAAACTGGACATTTATCCAGTGTCTAAATACCATTGTTATAGATACAAAACACAGGCTAACTCGCTATTATGCAATGGATTCTTGAGTACCAATCTCTCATTCTCTCTTCTCTTTGTGCTGCCACGCTTAGTGGTGTCGCTGCCGGTTGGTGGGTGAAACAGCGTTTTATCACCCAAACTCAGCTTCTCGAGCAACAACTTTTTTCAGAAAAACAGCTTCATCAACAGCAACTTGAACAGGTCAAGCAAAGCCTTGCCGATGCCCAGCAAGAGTTGGATGAATTAGATGATGAGCGCGATAAAGCCGCGTTTGAAGTACGCCAAACACATGGAAAGCTGATGGCAGCAATGGAAAAACTGCGTTACTTCGAGGCCGTAAAGCAAGAGCGCCAGCAATACTTTGATGAGCTTGGTCAAATGCGTGAACACAAATCACGTCTAGAAACGCAGCTGCGTGAACAGCAAGCTCGCCATGAGCAAATTAACCAAGCTAATGCCGAAAAACTGCAAATTTTAGAACAAGCGGAAGCACGCTTGAAACAACAATTTGAGCACTTGGCCAACCAATTGTTTGAAGAAAAAACCGCGAAGGTCGATTTGCAAAACCGTCAGAGTTTAGAAGGCTTGTTGTCACCGCTTAGAGAACAGTTAGAAGGGTTCAAAAAGCACGTTAATGACAGCTTTAGCCAAGAAGCTAAAGAGCGCCATACCCTAGTGCATGAGCTGAAAAACCTGCAACGTTTGAACGAGCAAATGACGCGCGAAGCGGTTAATTTGACCCAAGCGTTGAAAGGGGACAACAAACAGCAAGGTAACTGGGGCGAAGTGGTGCTCGCTAGGGTACTTGCCGAATCTGGCTTGCGTGAAGGGCACGAATATCAGACTCAGGTGAACTTACAAAATGAAGCAGGCAAGCGTTACCAACCTGATGTCATTGTGCATCTCCCACAAAACAAACAAGTGGTTGTGGATTCTAAAATGGCGCTGGTTGCCTATGAGCGCTACTTCAACGCCGAAACTGATGCTGAGCGCGATCAGGCTTTGAATGCGCACTTAGCTGCTCTACGTGCACATATCAAAGGGTTAAGCATGAAGGACTACCACAAACTCAAAGGTATTCAGAGTTTGGACTATGTTCTGATGTTTATCCCGGTTGAGCCGGCGTTCCAAGTCGCGATTCAAGCCGATCCAAGTTTGATCAAAGACGCGATGGAGCAAAACATCATTTTGGTGAGCCCAACAACGTTGCTGGTGGCACTGCGCACCATTGATAATCTATGGCGCAATGAACGCCAAAATGAAAACGCCAAAATGATTGCGCAGCGTGCGACAAAACTCTACGACAAATTACGATTGTTTGTAGACGACATGGAGGGGCTCGGCGGTGCGCTGGATAAGGCGAATCAAAGCTATCAAGGTGCGATGAACAAGCTTGCCACAGGGCGCGGAAATGTGATTCGCCAAGCCGAAAGCTTTAAACACTTGGGAGTTGAAATTAAACGACCGATTTCTTCCGACCTCGCGCAGTTAGCGCAGAGTGATGCATTTTCAGAAAATGACCCGTTAGTAGAAAGACATCCGGCTGAGGATAAAGTAAACTAATCGCCCGCAGTGCAGTGGGCGATTTTATTTGTCAACAAACGCCCCGTAGAGGAAAGCGCTGCCTAAGAGGAATTAGAATGACGGACACAAGTTTGCAATCCAATACAGCGTTAGAGAATGAAACCACTCACTTTGGTTTCTCTACAGTGGCAAAAGACGAAAAAGTGACTAAGGTTGCCGAAGTATTCCACTCCGTGGCAACAAAATACGACATCATGAATGACCTGATGTCAGGTGGTATTCACCGCCTTTGGAAGCGCTTCACTATCGATTGTAGTGGCGCTCGCCCTGGCCAACGTATTCTTGACCTAGGTGGTGGTACGGGGGATTTGACGGCGAAATTCTCGCGCATTGTTGGCGATGAAGGCCATGTCATCCTTGCCGATATCAATAACTCAATGCTTAACGTTGGTCGCGATAAACTGCGTGATAACGGTATTGTGGGTAACGTGCATTACGTTCAAGCCAACGCAGAAGAACTGCCGTTCCCAGATGATTATTTTGATGTCATCACCATCAGTTTTTGTTTGCGTAATGTGACTGACAAAGACAAAGCGCTTCGTTCAATGTTCCGCGTACTGAAGCCAGGCGGCCGTCTATTGGTGTTGGAATTTTCAAAACCAGTGCTAGAGCCGTTATCGAAAGTATACGACGCATATTCATTCCACTTGTTGCCGAGAATCGGTGAGCTAGTTGCGAATGACTCAGAGAGTTACCGCTACCTAGCGGAGTCAATCCGTATGCATCCAGACCAAGAAACGCTGGAAGGCATGATGCAAGAAGCAGGTTTTGAAAACACCAAATACTACAACTTAACTGGTGGTATTGTGGCTTTGCATCGCGGTTATAAATTCTAAGGGTTAACGGCATGCCATTTGAACCACTTATCACCGCTGTGATTGAAACGTCACTGAATACACTGATCAAAGACGACCCTGCATTGGGCCGTCGTTTAGCGCGTCTAAAAGGTCAAGTTATTCAAGTTCACCTGAAAGAGATCAATAAAACACTGACATTCGTTTTTAGTCAGCAAATTGATGTGCTCGGTCATTACGAAGGGCAGCCTAACTGCTATCTATCGCTCAACTTGAGTGTGTTACCAGAGCTGCGCGATCAGGCCAACATCACTCGTCTTATTAAACAAGATAAACTTGAACTCGAAGGCGATATTCAATTGGCGCAGAAATTCTCTCAGTTGATGGTGGATTGCAAACCAGATGTTGAAGAGTGGTTGTCTCGCGTGACTGGCGATGTCGCCGCACATACCTTTGTGCAAGGTTCAAAAAACATCGGCAACTTTCTTGCGTCTCAAGCAGAAAAACACCAGCGTCATCTTGCGCAAGTAGTGACTGAAGAATGGAAACTGGCTCCCGCTCCGTTAGAAGTGGCCTATTTCTGCGACCAAGTTGATGAGGTTCGCAGCCAGGCTTCTCGCATTGAAGCTCGTTTAACGGCTTTGCTGAATAAGCTGGATGCAGATAAGCCTGCATTGGAGAAACCATGACGCCAGCAGAACTAAAGCGCTTATACCACATCGCCAAAGTACAACTGGAATACGGCTTAGATGAGCTGCTTCCCGATCACCAACTGACCAAAGCTCCGCTTTTACTGCGCAAAAGCTTGTTTTGGATTAAGAACAAGCACCCAGAAAAACCACTCGGTGAACGTCTGCGTTTAGCACTGCAAGAGCTGGGGCCGGTTTGGATTAAGTTCGGTCAGATGATGTCGACGCGCCGTGACTTATTTCCTCCGCATATCGCTGATCCCCTAGCTTTACTTCAAGACCAAGTCGCTCCTTTTGATGGCGAGTTGGCAAAAAAGCAGATGGAGCAAGCATTAGGTGGTCCGTTAGAAAAATGGTTTACCGAGTTTGATATCAAACCACTGGCGTCTGCGTCGATTGCTCAGGTACATACTGCGCGCATAAAAGACACTAACCAAGAAGTGGTATTAAAGGTTATCCGCCCAGATATTCGCCCAGTCATTGATTCAGATCTAAAACTGATGCACCGAATGGCGCGTATAGTCGCCGGAGCGATGCCTGAAGCACGTCGTTTAAAACCAGTTGAAGTCGTGCGTGAGTACGAGAAAACCCTGCTTGATGAACTCGACTTGCGACGTGAGGCGGCGAATGCCATTCAGTTGCGCCGCAACTTTGAGGGCAGCGAAGAATTGTATGTTCCTGAAGTTTTTCCCGACTTCAGTAATGAAACTGTCATGGTTTCTGAGCGAATATATGGCATTCAAGTCTCTGATATTGAAGGCTTGAAAGCAAATGGCACCAATATGAAATTGCTCGCGGAACGCGGTGTGAGTGTGTTCTTCACTCAGGTGTTCCGAGACAGCTTTTTCCATGCCGATATGCATCCGGGTAATGTGTTCGTCAAACCCGAACATCCAGAGAACCCAATGTGGATAGGGCTAGATTGCGGAATCGTTGGTACACTTAATAGCGAAGACAAGCGTTATCTGGCAGAAAACTTCCTGGCGTTTTTCAATCGTGACTACCGCCGAGTGGCGGAGTTACATGTGGATTCAGGGTGGGTGCCTGCGGATACCAATGTCGATGAGTTTGAGTTCGCGATTCGCATTGTGTGTGAGCCTATTTTTGCTAAGCCATTGTGCGAAATCTCCTTTGGTCATGTGTTGTTGAATTTGTTCAACACGGCACGTCGATTCAATATGGAGGTTCAGCCACAGCTTGTACTGTTGCAAAAAACGCTGTTGTACGTGGAGGGGCTTGGTAGGCAGCTATATCCTCAACTCGATTTGTGGGAGACCGCAAAACCATTCCTGGAGGAATGGATGATGAATCAAGTTGGGCCGCAAGCTCTAGTGAATGCGATTAAAGACCGCGCACCATTTTGGGCAGAGAAATTACCTGAACTGCCAGAGCTACTTTACGATAGCCTGAAACAAGGTAAAGCGATGAATCAACGTATGGATCAGCTTTATCAAGGGTATCGCCAGAGCAAGCGTCAGCAGGCGACAGGAAAGTTTTTGTTTGGCGTTGGCGCGACTTTAGTCGTATGCTCGGCAATATTGGTGAACGATGCTTTTGAGCAGCTTTCGTTGGCCTGCGGTATCGCAGGTGTCACATTTTGGCTGCTTAGTTGGCGAGCTTATCGTCAATAGACGTTAAACTCTTGAAATATTTTTGTTTGTTTAAAGACCCGAGGTAAAGAGAATGGGTGGTATCAGTGTTTGGCAACTTCTAATCATTGCTGTAATTGTTGTATTGCTATTCGGAACAAAGAAACTACGCGGTATCGGTGGCGATCTGGGTGGTGCCGTTAAGGGCTTCAAAAAAGCGATGAGCGAAGATGAACCTGCGAAAAATGACAAAGACGCAGACTTCGAACCAAAAAGTCTAGAAGAGCAGCAGAAAAAAGAAGCTGCTCCTGAAACGAAAAAAGACAAAGAGCAGGCGTAAAACGTGTTTGATATCGGTTTTTGGGAACTGGTATTAATATCTGTTGTTGGTCTGGTCGTTCTTGGGCCGGAGCGTTTGCCTCATGCTATTCGCAGCGTGTCTCGCTTTATCGGTGCCGCTAAGAGTATGGCAAATAGCGTCAAAGACGAATTGTCACACGAGCTGAAAGTCCAAGAGCTGCAAGAAAACTTGCGCAAAGCAGAACAAATGGGGATGGATGATTTGTCCCCTGAGTTGAAATCTTCAGTTGAAGAGTTGAAGAAGGCAGCGCAATCTGTAAATCGTCCTTACGCAAAGAACACCGATTCAGAGGCTGAGCCTGTAAAAACAGAGCCAGCAGTCGAAGAGGCCGTGAAAGCGCAAGAGAGCAAGGTTACAGCGGCAGATAAGAAAGCCGAATAGTCTCATTAGGAGGAGCTACTAGTGATTGGTAGCTCCTTTTTGATCTGGTTTTTAATAAGAGGTTTGCCATGTCTACCGTCGAGCAGACACAACCTTTAATTAGTCATTTGTTGGAGCTTCGCAACCGACTACTGCGTTCAATCCTCGCAGTGTTGGTCGTGTTTGTCGGACTAATTTATTTCTCTAACCACATTTACGAGTTTGTTTCCGCACCTTTAGTAGAACGTCTACCTGAAGGCGCGACCATGATTGCTACGGATGTAGCGTCACCTTTTTTTACGCCACTTAAGCTGACGTTAATTGCTTCGGTATTTATTGCGGTGCCGTTTATCTTGTATCAAGTGTGGGCATTTGTAGCGCCAGGTTTGTACAAGCATGAACGTCGATTGATCATGCCACTGCTGTTCTCTAGTTCGCTATTGTTCTACTGTGGAGTGGCATTTGCCTACTTCGTGGTATTTCCATTGGTGTTTGGCTTCTTTACCGCCATCTCTCTTGGTGGAGTAGAGTTTGCAACTGATATCTCGAGTTATCTCGACTTTGTGCTGGCGCTATTTATGGCGTTTGGTATCGCATTCGAGGTGCCTGTTGCGATTATTTTGTTGTGTTGGACTGGGGCCACTACACCAGAAGATTTAAGACAGAAACGTCCTTATATTATAGTGGCTGCGTTTGTCGTAGGTATGGTGTTAACGCCACCAGACATGATCTCGCAAACCTTACTCGCTATTCCGATGTGTTTACTGTTTGAAGTCGGTTTGTTCTTCGCGCGTTTTTATACTCGTCGAAGCGAAGAAGTAGAAGCGGAAACCGAAGAATAAGGCTAATCTAGATGTGAAAAGCGGCTCAATTGAGCCGCTTTTTTTTGCGGTTGGTTTTTTCTTGGGCTAATTACTTAACTTTCCTGACGTAACCACATTTTGTGCATACGTATACTTCCTTGATGCCCAGCAGCTTTTGAAAAAAACTGCGCGGTACGCGTTGTAAGTAAGCACCATGTGTACACACTTCAACTTCCATATTCATGCTGTTTTACATTTGTGCTAATTAATGGGCGTAAATCAGTATAGAAAAATAATGTGTCGAGTTGTCGACAGTTTTGCAAAGCGGACGAAGTAAAGTGACGATATGAGAAGTAAGTAGAGTTGCTAGTTAATTATTATGTTTATCAATAATTTTGTATGGATTGTTCTACTATTTCAACGGGTTGAATCGTTCATTCAATAGTTTAGGTGATAAAAAAGCGACGTTGATTTCGTCGCTTTTTTCAATTCTCGTGTGCCGTCCTAAATAAGGTTGACACTTTCCACCCCCAAAATTGGAGAGTGTTATGAAATCAACAACTAAAAGAA
>NZ_JAWOSW010000022.1:0-73398 GCF_033338535.1 Vibrio sp. Vb2131 | reverse complement strand
TTGGCGCTGGACTAAACAAAGGCCCCCTTTTAGGGGGCTCACACAAAGCCACCTTCTTTAGAAGGTGGTAATTTACTACCTGAATAAAAGTGCTGAAGATAAAGTGTTCAGTACGTCATCGGATTGTAAAGTACTGCTGAAGTTATTTTACTGGTCCGACTCTATACTCGAATTTTTGATTGATCGCTCTCTGCCGCTTAGTTACAACTTCCCTACACACTTGCACACCGTTGTTCTAGTCAAGCTCAATACTCTTTGGTAATTTACTCATAACGATAAGAGAGTAGAGATGGTTATGCGTGTGAGTCCGGCTCGTCGCCGCCGATGGAACAATATTCTTATTCTGGGCATTATCGCATTTATAGTGATCTTAAATGCGCCGATGTGGATCAAAAATTACCTATTAACAGATCAAGCAGACCCTTACCCAAATGTACTTCGCTCCGACTATACGGTGGAGTCTTTGTACTATAGTGGCTGGGAGTTCGAGCTGCATGATGGACGGTGGCAATCCAACATCAAAGTTGATGCACCGATTAGTGAACTTGTATCACGCTGGCAATCATTGGAAGGGACCGAGCTCACCTCAGAACAGTACGATCATTTAAAACCTAACCTGGCGGTACCTGAAACGGTAGAAGTTTGGTATCAGGATCTCGAAGAGCCGCAGCGGGTGACTTTCTTTCGTTTATCTGATTTTTGGCTATTTAAAACCTGGCAAGACAAATGGGTCGCTATCTCCGTCGATGAAAACTACCTTATGCCAGAGTAGAGTCTTTTTGCGCCTATACCCCTAATAAGCTTCCCTATTTATCGTTTTTCTTTTCGATTATGCTAGCAGCGAGAACTATTAGCCGGTGAATTGGAGAATCTAATGCCTGAGTTGCCAGAAGTTGAAGTCAGCCGTATGGGGATTAGCCCCCACATGGTTGGACAAACGATCCAGTCGTTTACTTTTCGAACGCCTAAATTGCGCTGGGATATTCCTACAGAGCTTAAAAAATTGGAAGGGCAGGTGATCCGTGCGATTAGCCGTCGTGCGAAATACTTACTGATCGAGACAAACACAGGTACAGCCATTGTTCACTTGGGCATGTCTGGGTCTTTACGTGTCCTAGATGCTGACTTTCCGCCAGCAAAGCACGATCATGTGGATCTCAAACTAAGCAGTGGAAAAATACTGCGTTATAACGATCCGCGTCGTTTTGGGGCATGGCTGTGGTGTGCTCCTGGCGAGTCACATGCTGTGCTAGCAAACATGGGGCCTGAGCCTTTAACTGAAGAGTTCAATGCGGAATATGTAGCGGAGAAAGCTAAAAATAAGCGTGTCGCCGTCAAGCAGTTCATCATGGACAACAAAGTCGTGGTTGGTGTCGGAAATATCTACGCGAATGAGTCGTTGTTTAAATCTCGAATTCACCCTTCAAGGCCCGCAGGTAAGTTGACTTCTCAAGAGTGGGGGTTACTTGTTGAAAATATCAAAATGACACTTGAGATTGCCATTACGCAAGGTGGGACTACGCTGAAAGACTTTGCGCAAGCCGATGGAAAGCCGGGTTACTTTGCACAAGAGTTATTGGTTTACGGAAAAGCAGGAGAGCTATGCCCAGAGTGCGGCGAACGACTTCAAGAGCTAAAGATTGGCCAACGTAATACCTTCTTTTGTAGTGAGTGTCAGAAGTAAGTCGAGCTTAAGTTGTTGTAATCTTGCGCTCGAGCCTCAATAATTCAATCAGTTTCGAATAACTTAGTAAATTATATGAAAGTCATTTATCCGGGCACTTTTGATCCAGTGACTAATGGTCACCTCAATCTAATAGAACGTACTCACGAAATGTTTGATGAGGTTGTGATTGGCGTAGCCGCAAGCCCATCGAAGAACACTATGTTTTCATTGGAAGAGCGCGTTGCACTGATGCAGGACGTTGTAGCGCATTTACCTGGTGTGACGGTAAAGGGGTTCTCCGGGTTATTAGTGGATTTCGCGAGAAATGAGAAAGCTAAGGTTCTTATTCGTGGTTTACGAACAACGGTAGACTTTGAATACGAGTTTGGACTGACCAACATGTACCGAAAGCTATTACCAGGAATCGAGAGCGTATTTTTAACTCCTGAAGAAGAGTTTGCGTTTTTATCGTCGACTATCGTGAGAGAAGTAGCGATTCATGGCGGAAGTATCGAACAATTCGTTCCCAAGCCAGTAGCCATCGCGATTGGGGAAAAATTGAATGAAAGACAGTAAGTTCCCTTATTATTTCTCAAACGCTCTCTCGATACTTATCCCTCGCTTTGTATATCGAGCACAAGCCAAGCGTTTACTTTCGAATCTGACCGAAGCAGAGCTGCAAGGCTGTATTGAGCGGGTGAACTATTACAATAAGTGTGAAACGCCGTTTTCAGTTGATAGTCGAGAACAAAGTTACTCGACCATCGATACATTCAAAAAAACGAAAGGTTGGACGTATTTTTTCGATCTTCGCCAAGTTGTACGCTATTTCCCTTCCAGTTTTGCGTTTAACTACATCAACGGCGATGTTACACACATCCCCAATGTACCGAGCTTTATAAAAAGCCGCCCTATTTTTGGTAACAACCAAAATTCAGTGGTGTTGAAACTTAATCAAGTTCGTCATTTTAAATTTATTGATGATCCTGTTCGCTATCAAGATAAAAAGGACATGGTAGCGTGGCGCGGCGTGGGTTTTCAGCCGCATCGTAAAAAGGTGATTCATGCGTTTTACAACCATCCGCAATGCAATATTGGCCAGACCCGCCCGGTAGAAGGGAAACCATGGGAAAAGGGCTTTATGAGTATTGAAGAGCAACTGCAGTATAAGTTTTTGCTCTGTATAGAAGGCAATGATGTGGCCACCAACCTTAAGTGGGCTATGTCGTCTAACTCCTTGGTTATTATGTCAAAGCCAAAATATGAGACTTGGTTTATGGAAGGTAAGTTAGAGGCAGGCGTCCACTATGTTGAAGTGAAGGATGACTATTCGGATTTACCCGAAAAGATGGATTATTACCTAGCGAATGAGCAAGAAGCATTAGCGATCATTGAAAATGCGCACCAGTGGGTTGAGCAGTTCAAAGATAAACGTAAAGAGCGTTTGATCTCATTGATGGTTGCCGATAAGTACTTCGCTTTATCTCAGCAACAATAAAAAAGGGGCGAAACGCCCCTTTTTTATAATCTTAAGCTTCTAGAAATTGATCAACACCATTCTCACAGCGTTTAAGCTTGTTTTTAATGGTGCTCTCTAAAATCTCGTCATTTTGTCCGAGTGACGCACGAGAGTTTTCTACGTGGTACAAGTGGTAGCCTACACCTGCGAATTTTAGGTAAAGACGTGACTTACCCGCATTCAACATGCGATGAACAAACTCGCTGTCTTCGCGTCCCCATCCAACAAAATCTTGGTTGAAGCCATTCACCTCGATGACATCTTGTCGCCAAAACGCCATGTTGCAACCGCGAGTGGCTTTATCGTTATTGCGCTCGTAAGAGAACCATTTCGATAGCAAAGCGTTGGTGATACAGTTTTTACGATTGCGAATGCCTTTGCTGAAGATAGAAGGCACTAAGCCGTTTTCCATGATGGCCTTGCTGCAGCTTTCATCCGTTAACACACGTCCGCCCTGCACAAACCAATTTGGTTTTGCGACTTGCTTATGTGATTCAATAAACGTTTGGGACAGCACCATGTCGCCATCAATCATGATGAGGTAGTCACCTGATGCTTTGGCGATCGCACGGTTGCGGCTCATTGAAAGTTGAAAGCCATTATCTTCGTGCCAGCTATGAATAAGTGGTACTGGAAAGCCGTCACGCAGTTGGTCGATCATTGCTTTGGTATCGTCTCGAGAACCGTCATCTGCAACAATTACTTCGTCAGGCAAAACGGTTTGACGTTTCACGCTTTCTAACACCGCTTTTAATGCTTCTTTCCAGTTGTAAGTGGTGATAATTAAAGTCGTTTTCATGATTTTCTTGCCTGTTCACGTAAGTAGAGATCGATGTATTTTACAAAAGTAGAGTGCATGCTTAGCCAAGCTAGAATGAAGCCATGTTTGCCATCAAGGAAACCTCGTTTGAGCACATACATCTTCAAAAAGCTCGCAAGAGCGTGAACAATAGCGGTCGTTAACCCCGCTTTCTTTTTACCTTCCCGTTCATCTGTCCAGGCCTTGAGGTAACCAGTGGTTTTATTGATGTAATGATGAAGGTGCTCGTAAGTGTAGTGATGCAGTCGACCATCCAGCTTTTCAGTTTGATAGTTTTTCTCATCAACTTTTTCATGAACGAGCGAATCATTATATTGTGTATATTCGGTGCGATATAAGCGCACAATCCAGTCTGGAGACCAACCAGAATGGTAGATGAACTTACCAAACGCTGAGCTTAGTCGATTAAGTTTGTATAAAACGTTCGGCTTATTGGCTGATACCGCGTGTAAGATACTTTCTTTTAGCTCTGGAGTGACTTGTTCATCTGCATCAAGCCATAAAACGTAGTCTGCCGTAACGTATTGCTGCGCAAGTTGGCGCTGTTTACCGAATCCTGGCCAATCTAGGTTGGTGTAAAACTTATCTGTGTATTGTCGGGCGATTTCTTCAGTGCGATCAGTGCTGCCCGAGTCTAGAAGGACAATCTCATCGACCCAATCTTTTACTGTGTCTAGACAAGCTTGTAAGTGCTTCTCTTCATTTTTTACAATTAAGGCAACGGCTAAGGTTGGTTTGGACAAGGTCATTTCCTTCTTAACAAATCAAGACAGTAAGTTTACTGGTATTGAGGATACAAATCTTCTAAGACTTGATCGAACATGCTCATTACTTGAGTGCTGGTAATGCGGTTCATTGCCGTTTCATCTTTAGCGCGAGTTCGCCAGCTTAACTCGTGACTGTTTTTACCTGTTTCCGCAAAGATCGTTTCTTCATACACTGAGACAACGTATTTTAGATAACGGTAAGGTCCCACTCGCAGCGGATTATGGTGTGCATAGAGCCCGATGATTGGTGTTTTCATTGCATTCGCCATGTGTGCTGGTCCGGTATCGGGGGCGATGACCATTTCAACCTTATCTATTAACGCAAGCATTTGCAGAATTGAACTTTGTCCAACTAAATTTAGACACGGTTCTTCCAAGCGAGATTGAATGGCTTCTGCCAGATCCAATTCTACCTGAGCAGGGCTGCCTGCCAGAATCACGTTCCAGCCTTTTGCTCTGGCGTGATGAATCACATCCACATAACCTTCCGCGTTCCAGTTTTTATAAGCTTTGCTCGCACCAGGCACAATCAGCAGGTTAGGTTTACTACGAGAAATATGAGACTCTGCCCAAGCTTGGTCGTGGTCTGAATAAGAAAGTACCCAGTCTAGTTCTGCCTTTGGTACCCCAATTTGATGGGCAAAGGCCATTAAGCCATCTGCGACATGCAGAGATTGCGGGGAAGGCACTTTGACATTGGTAAATAGTGTTTGAAAGTCCTGGCTTCTATCAGAAGAGAAACCAAGTTTGTATTTTGCTTTAATGCCCAACGTTGCGACACTCGCTCGAATCGCGTACTGCATATGCAATAGCGCATCAAACTCTCTGCCTTTCAGCTGTCGCCAAAGTGATTTGTAGCCATCAAGTCCCGCTTTTTTATCAAAAACAACCACTTCTACACCATCGATGGCGGCTAATAACTGGGCTTCAAGTTTACCCGTTATCCAAGTAATCTGGGTCGAAGGCCAGTGTTTCTGAATAGCTTGAATGGTGGCGATAGTATTGCAAACGTCTCCGATAGCGGACAAACGCAAGACGCATAGTGACGATGGGGCAGAAGTGAACATAATTATTGTCTGATTCGATGAATAGAGGCAGGTAAATTATGCAGACATCCCCAATAAATGTAAAATACACGGCTCGAATATAGCTAAGTACTGATAAGTGTTCTGCAATGTCAAAGACAACACCACATCAATCGCAAGAATCTGGCAAGCCGGGTAACACCGGACTAAAGCGCATCGTTAAAGCGACGGGTTATTCGATCCAAGGATTAAAAGCGGCTTTTAAGCATGAAGCTGCCATTCGACAAGAGTTGGCTCTGTTGAGTATTGCTGTGATTTTGGCTTGGCTAGTGGATGTCGGCATGGTTGAGCGTATCTTAATGATCGGGGTCGTGGTATTAGTCTTGATTGTAGAGCTTGTAAACTCAGCGATTGAGGCGGTAGTGGATCGTATCGGTATTGAACGGCATGAACTCAGTGGGCGAGCTAAAGATATAGGCTCTGCTGCCGTTATGGTTGCTTTGGCGTTTGCTGCATTTACTTGGTTGTATATATTAGCCAGCCGGTATTTAGGCTAGAGGGTGAGCGCATGACTCAACAATATAAAAACAACAACCAAGTGATCTGGTTTGATGACGAGATCATTACAGACCCTAGCCAACCGATATTTGATGCGGAATACTGGCAGTCCTTAGACAAGGTGGTTGGCAGTGCGACGGGGCGAGGCACGACATGGTTTATCCAACTAGAGAACATGCAAGCGGCACTACGTCATTACCGTCGTGGCGGTTTGTTTGGGAAGTTAGTTAACGATCATTATTGGTTCTCTGGCTGGGATAACACCCGTTGTGCGCAAGAGTTTCAGCTTTTGTTGGCGCTAATTGAGGCTGGGGTGCACGTTCCTCGTCCTATAGCAGCAAGAGCCGTAAAGTCAGGACTCTTCTATCAAGCCGATTTATTAAGTGAGCGAATCCCAAACGCCAGAGATCTGGTTAGTATCTTGCAAGAACAGTCTTTATCGGTAGAAATGTATCAGAAAATAGGGCAAGAAATTGCCAAGATGCATCAGGTTGGCGTTAACCATACCGATTTGAATATCCACAATATCTTGATCGACGACAAAGATAAGGTATGGATTATCGATTTTGATAAGTGTCGTTTTGAAACTTCTGGAGACTGGAAGCATCAAAACCTAGATAGATTAAAGCGCTCTTTTGAGAAAGAATTAAAAAGTAAGAATATTATTTGGTCTAAAACGGACTTTGATGAACTCGTAAGTGCCGTTGTGAATTTTTAGGATATGTAAAGTGAGGACATTGCTAAGAGTTTATACCTAGTACAACACATTTGTCTAAGTGCTAAAATATCGCAATTAGCATTCTAAATTATTTGAGGTACAGGTTTCGAACCTGAACAAGAAAGAGCATATTATGTTGAATTCAAAAACAGTCTTAATTACAGGTGGTACCGGTTCGTTCGGTAAACAGTTCATTAAAACCATTCTTGGACGCTATCCAGAAGTTAAAAAAATCATCATTTTTTCTCGTGATGAACTAAAACAGTTTGAGCTGAAACAAAAGTATCCTGCAAAAGATTTCCCACAACTTCGTTTCTTTATCGGTGATGTTCGTGATCAAAACCGCATGATTCAAGCCTGTGAAGGTGTTGATGTGATTATTCATGCTGCAGCGATCAAGCAGGTAGATACTGCTGAATACAACCCGACAGAATGTATCCGAACTAACGTTGATGGTGCAGAGAATGTTATCCAGGCAGCGCTGCAGTGCGGCGTTAAAGATGTTGTAGCGTTATCAACAGATAAAGCATGTGCACCAATTAACCTATATGGAGCAACCAAACTTGCTTCGGATAAGTTGTTCACTGCTGCCAACAACATCAAAGGTTCGAAAGATATCCGTTTCAGCGTTGTACGTTATGGTAATGTTATGGGCTCTCGTGGTTCAGTGATCCCATTCTTTTTGAGTAAACGTGAAGAAGGTATTCTACCAATCACTCATGAAGATATGACGCGTTTCAATATCTCATTGCAAGATGGCGTCAACATGGTGATGTACGCGCTTGAAAACCATTTAGGTGGTGAGATTTTTGTACCAAAAATCCCATCTTACAAAATCTTAGATATCGCTGAAGCTATTGCTCCTGAGTGTGAAACTAAAGTGGTTGGTATTCGCCCTGGTGAAAAGCTCCATGAAGAGATGATCACCGATACTGATTCGCTAAATACGATCGACCTTGGCAAATACTACGCAATTCTTCCTTCTGTTTCGTTCACTTATACAGAGCAAGAATACCTCGAACACCACAAGGCGGAAAAAGTACCGTTTGGTTTCAAATACAATTCAGGTACGAATACAGAGTGGGAAAGTATTGAAGGCCTACGTGAGCTAATCAAAGAGCACGTTGATCCAAACTTTACAGTGTGAGAATAGTAGTGATTCCTTACGGTAAGCAAGATATTAACCAGCAAGACATTGACAGTGTTATTGATGTTTTGCAGTCGGATTTTCTGACGCAGGGCCCCCAAGTCCCTGCATTTGAGCAAGCACTTATCGATCATACAGGTGCAAGCTATGCCCTGGCTGTAAATAGCGCTACATCAGCATTACACATTGCTTGTCTTGCGTTGGGACTAGGTGAGGGGGATTGGCTTTGGACGTCTCCTATTACCTTCGTCGCGTCAGCAAACTGTGGTTTGTACTGTGGTGCACAGGTCGACTTCGTAGATATTGACCCTAATACTTACAACATGTGTCCAAAACGCCTTGAGGAAAAGTTAATCAAAGCGAAAGCTGAAGGTAAGCTTCCGAAAGTTGTTGTGCCGGTGCACTTATGTGGTCAACCATGCGATATGGTGGCGATCGCCAAACTGGCGAAAGAGTACAACTTTAAAGTCATTGAAGATGCTTCACATGCAATTGGCGGCAAATATCAAGGCTTGCCGATAGGGAATTGCGAATACTCGGATATCACTGTCTTTAGCTTCCATCCCGTTAAAATTGTTACGACGGCGGAAGGTGGCGCAGTCATGACCAACCAAAAGGCTTTGTCTGACAAGATGACTTTGCTTCGAAGTCACGGTATTACTCGTGACCCTGAGCAAATGGAGGGTGAAAGCCATGGTGGTTGGTATTATCAACAGGTTGATTTAGGTTTTAACTACCGTATGACCGAGCTTCAGGCAGCACTGGGCGTATCTCAGATGCATCGGTTAGACGCTTTTATTACCGCTCGTCATCATCTTGCAGATCGTTACAATCAGCTATTGAAGTTTTTACCAGTGGTATTGCCATATCAATTGGAGAATACCTACTCGGGCCTTCATCTTTATGTAATTCGTTTGCAGTTGGACAAGATCTCTTTGACACACAAAGAGGTATTTGACGCACTGAGAGGCAAAGGTATCGGAGTTAACCTGCACTACATTCCAGTCCATACTCAGCCTTACTATGAAAAAATGGGCTTCAGTGAAGGTGATTTCCCAGAGTCTGAACGCTATTACCGTGAAGCTATTTCTCTTCCTATGTTCCACGCGATGAGCGAAGAGCAGCAGGATACCGTCGTTCAAGCTCTCACTGAAATATTGCAGGAGCGCTAATGAAAGTCGCGATTATTCCAGCTCGTGGTGGTAGTAAGCGCATACCAAGAAAAAATATCAAAGCATTTCATGGTAAACCTATGATTGCTTACTCTATTGAAGCAGCCATTGCCTCTGGCTGCTTTGATAAAGTGATCGTTTCGACCGACGATACGGAAATTGCAGTCGTTGCCGAGGCTCATGGTGCTTATGTTCCATTTCTCCGCCCAGCAGATATCTCCGATGACTATGCTACAACAATGGATGTCATGGCTCATGCTATTCATTGGTGTCAAGATGAGGGGTGGGATATTGACGCTGTATGTTGTTTATATGCAACGGCTCCATTTGTATTGCCGAGGGATTTACAACACGGTTACGCACTTCTGCAAGGCGAAGGTGTGCAATTCGCTTTTAGTGCTACTTCATTTCCATTCCCAATTCAACGCGCGATTAAACTTGATTCAGACGGTTCTGTTTCGATGTTTTCCCCTGAAAATGAACAGGTAAGGTCTCAAGACCTCGAAGAGGCTTATCACGATGCAGGACAGTTTTATTGGGGGAAAACCAGAGCATTTTTAGAAAAGTACTCTATTTTTTCTCCTCATTCGAAAGCCGTACTTTTACCTCGTAATCGAGTTCAAGATATTGATACCCCCGAAGATTGGGAGCTTGCTGAATCTTTATTTTCTGTGCTAAAGCTCACCAATTAACATTTAGGATGAAGTATGAAGGTTGTTTTTCGAGTCGATGCATCTCTGTTGGTGGGTAGTGGGCATGTTATGCGTTGTCTCGTCTTGGCTGAAGAATTTGCGAACAAAGGATATAACATCGAGTTTGCTTGTTCTCCATTGGACGGAGACATGCGTGCGTTTATTCGTGAACGTGGATTTCAGGTGACGACTCTTGCTAAACCAAGAGACGTTATTGAACCACTTCACGATGCTGATTATGCAGCCTGGCTTCAAAAGAGCGTATCTGAAGATGTGCAAGATTTCCTAACAGAAATCACTTATGCAGATCTTGTTGTTACTGATCACTATGCAATCGGGATTGAATGGCAAGAGCAAGTTATCGCTTCGTTAGATTGCCGAATGCTTGCTATTGATGATCTCGGGCGATGCCATAAAGCTGACTTGATCTTGGATCAAACTCTAGGGCGTGATGAAGCTGATTACTCTGAATCTCAATCTAGAGTCTTAGCGGGCAGTGAATTTGCTTTATTGAGGGCAGACTTCGTGAGTAAGCGAGAATCAGCGCTTTCTAGGGAGATTTCTAACAATCCTCTGAAAGTGCTGGTATCGATGGGCGGGGTTGATGCTCCTAACGCAACTTTCAAAGTATTAGAATCCTTATACGGCAAAGTAGAAGCCAAGTTTACTGTATTGTTGTCGCCTAGAGCGCCTCACTTTGACCAAGTTAAAGAGTGGTGTGCATCTAGAGCTGACGTTTCACATCTCGACTTTGTCTCTGATATGGCAAGTTTAATGCTAGAGCATGACATCGCTATAGGGGCTCCAGGTACCACAAGTTGGGAAAGAGCTTGTCTTGGGCTACCCAACGTAATCGTTCCTTTAGCAGATAACCAGCAACTAATCTGTGAACAATTAGTAAAACATTCTGCGGCATTAAAAGTTGATATCGAGGATATCCCTAGCCAGTTGCAAAGTGAGTTCTTGACAGTTCTGAAGCAGTGGTCCCAATTCAGAGATGCCAATCTTTCTCTTTGCGATGGGCGAGGGGCACACCGAGTCTCTTATGAGGTTGAGTTATTACTGAATGAGACCACTGACGGCTTATCACTCAAGCCTGCTTCGCAAGAAGATGTCGCGTTGATTTATGACTGGCAGTGTCACCCAGAGACGAGAAAGTACGCATTGACTCCTGAGATCCCTACATGGGGTGAACACCAAGCCTGGATGTGTAAAAAACTGAAATCAGCCACTGACTACTTCTATATGATCGTTAGTAGGGATGACGGCAATGAAGTTGGAGCGGTGCGCTTAGATAGAATAGAAGCTGGACATTATTTGGTATCAATATTTCTAGACCCTAAAAGTTATGGGAAAGGGATCGCGTTTAAAGCTTTAAATATTGTGGATGCCATTCATCCTGATGTCACCCTGCATGCTACGGTATTGAAAGCAAATAGTGCATCTCAACGACTCTTCCAAAAATGTTGCTACCAACAAATCGATGAAGAAACTTACGTTCGACGACCAATTGATTGAGGCAAAAATGAAACCATTTATTACCATTGATGGCCGTAAAATTGGGCCAGACTTCCCTCCTTATATCATCGCAGAATTATCCGCTAACCATAATGGTGATATCAATCGTGCTTTCCAAATCATGGAAGAAGCGAAGAAGGCGGGCGCAGATGCGATAAAATTACAAACCTATACTCATGAAACTATTACTATGGATTGTGACTCTGAAGAGTTTCAAATTCATGGTGGTTTATGGGATGGGCAGACTTTGTATGAGTTATATAAAGGAGCTCATATGCCATGGGAATGGCATAAGCCGTTATTCGAAAAAGCTCGAGAGTTAGGTATTACTATCTTTAGTTCTCCTTTCGATTTTAGCGCGGTAGAGCTTTTAGAAGAGCTCGATGCTCCGGCCTATAAGATTGCTTCGTTTGAAGTGATTGACTTACCTCTTATTAAACGTGTTGCCCAAACAGGTAAGCCAATGATCATTTCAACGGGAATGGCGAATCAAGAAGAGATTGCTGAAGCGATCAAGACAGCAAAAGATAATGGTTGTCAGGAGTTGGTGGTGCTTCATTGTGTCAGTGGTTACCCAGCACCTGCAGGCCAATACAATCTAAGAACGATTGCAGATATTGCTGAGCGTTTTGATGTTCTTGCAGGTTTATCTGACCACACTATTGATAACGCAACAGCAGTGACATCTATCGCCCTTGGTGCTTGCTTAATTGAGAAGCATGTGACAATGGATCGCAATGGTGGTGGTGCTGATGATAGCTTCTCACTGGAGCCTCTAGAGTTACAGGCATTGTGTAAAGATACGAAAACAGCGTGGCAAGCTCTTGGTAAGGTTAATTATGAAAGAACTGAAGCGGAAAAAGGTAATGTGAAGTTTCGTCGCTCTCTTTACATTGTGAAAGATATTAAAGAGGGCGAAATATTAACGCCAGAACATGTTCGTAGTATTCGTCCCGGATTTGGTCTAGCACCAAAGTATTATGATGAAGTGATTGGAAAAACTGTAAAAAAGAATATTAGTCGTGGAACTCCAGTCTCTTTTGAATTTATCTAACGGTTATAACTAAGTTCAATCCTCTTTTTATATTCTAATAGAGAGTAAAAAATCACACACTCCTATCTATAATTTAAAAGTAGTGTGTGATTTTTTAGACAGTAGTAATAAATTGAAAGATAAGACGATTAAAGAGGCTTTAAGTTCTTTAATGATGATTCTAGTCTAGACATAAGCAATACCTAGCTGAGCATTGCTTATGCTTGGTTAAAAAGTAGAACTACGATTTTATTGATTTTAAGTAAAATTTTGTATATTTACTCTCTATTTTTTGTAGTAGAGACTTGTTCCTTTTTATTTCTTTGCCATTTACATAGCCTTTCTTGTTATTAAACGAATATCCGTGAACCTTGAACCCTGGATTTATCATATGGCTTGCCATTTTTAGGCAACCTAATTTATTATTTATTGGCTCCAAATCGCTTTCTATTAAGGTAATTAGTTCTTTGGTTGATGTTGGGTTGTAAGTTATATTTAAATGTCGATAGAAACAGTTACCTAATAGGATTGATGGTTTGCTCCAGTATGTCGCCTCTACACCAATACTACTACCAAATGTTATAATTGCATCGCAATTATACATTAGATTATAAGTTGAAATTTTACTTTCAGGTGGAATTACAACAAAATTATCACTTTTTAGTGCCAATAGTTTTTCTAGGTAAGATTTTTGAGTACCACGAAGATTTGGGTGAATCCTAAGATAGAAAATAATATTATGATCTTTCGCGTAATTAGAAATAAACGTAAGGCCTTCATATTGGTTTTTAAATAATCTGTTTTCTTCCCAGCTACCTCCAATGGCCATAAATTCATCTTCTGAACTATTGAATATAGCGATCTTCTTTTTTTTTGGATCCCAGTTGTCAGGTAAGAGGTCTTTATTCTGCTGTTTGGTATAAGACTCTTCATTGCTAAATAGTGATTTCGCTCTATTATTGAAAAATTCTATCGCTCTTTGTTCAGTCTTTGCATAGCCCAGATTTTTAAACAAGCTTTCTACTAAATAGCCATTATATGCAATATCATGAGGCATTGCATTTTCAAAAATCATTGCATTTTCTTTGCTAAAGTTTAACTCAACAACAGTAACAGGGATATTTTTTATTTTTGCTAAATCAAAAAAACTACGATAAGTATTCAAACGAGAGTTAAATAATACGAACTTATCAAATGAAAAATGTTGTTGTAACTGCACAACAGAATCGGTTAGCTTACAGGCAGTAGACAGATATTTATCTATAATTAATCTGGTTTTTTTATTACTATAGTCAATATCAACACTGCGTGTAAGAGATGCATAACTAGATAAGGCTGAGTAGCCCACATTTGTACCTTTATATTTAATAGCTTTTAGTTCTTCAGTGGAATGGTAGTTAAATTTATAACTTCTTAACCCTAAAGTTTCCTCGTGTTTATAGCCACCGATAATGTGAGACAACGCTTCTCGAGTCCGACGTTTACAAGAACGGCAGGTAGATGGAAGGCCTAGAGGATTGTATAAGCAGCTATCATCGGAACCCGAGCAAGTTAATATCGTAATATCATTACCTTGCTTAATCAGTTCATTAGTATAGCTAAGCGTTATTTCTAGGTTTGGACTATGAGCTCCAATTGGAAGTTGGACTAAGATTTTATTAGTCATTTTGCCTCTCAAATACGATAAAAACTAGAAAAGAGTTGTTCATTAATAATAGGGTTGAATTTTTATATTCGATACTTATATTTTGTTAAGAGTTCTGTTTAATGCACCTTTATTTTCTTTTAGCCACAAGTTAGCTCTATGAACACTTTTTGACGCTGTATTACATGATATAATAATTAGTATTGTTTCTGCTAAGGATGTAAAATCATTAATTAGGTAGATCGCCTTACATTCACGAAGACTATTTATAATTTCTATAAAGTTGAAGTAGCTTGGTCCATTGATAGTTGGTTTAGATAGTGCAATAGGCTCTAGCACATTGTGTCCACCAACCTTATCTCCAATTAGGCTTCCACCCATAAAGCAGATGTCCGCTGCGCCCATCAACGTTAGCATCTCGCCCATAGTATCGCCGAGATATACTTGAGTATTCGTCTCTACTGCATGCGTTGAAGTACGACGTACAGTGTTAAAGCCTTGCTGTTGGCAAAGCGTGAACACATCATCAAATCGTTCTGGATGGCGAGGAACTAAAATAAGTAATGCATTTGGATGAGATTTTAAAACTTGTCTATGTGCATCTAATACCTGTTCGTCCTCGCCTTTGTGGGTGCTAGCTGCAATCCAAATCGGACGATCGTTTCCAAGCTGGGCTCGAAGCTGCTGTCCTTGTTGTTTCACTTGCTCTGATATTTGAATATCGAACTTAATCGAGCCAGTAACGGATAGTTTCTTTTTCTCAACACCTAAGCGTTCGAAGCGCTCTGCATCTGAATCCGTTTGGCAGAGTACTTGAGTTAAGCATGGATGAAGCTGGTTAAAAAGCCGCTGTATTTTGGCGTAGTTCTGACAAGATTTTTCAGATAGGCGCGCATTCACGACAGTTATAGGGATACCCGCTTTGTGAACATGGTGAAGCGTGTTTGGCCACAGCTCAGTCTCAATGATCAACATTTGTTTTGGTTGTACTGCTTTAAGAAAACCTTTGATAGCGAACCCAAAGTCAATTGGCATATAGCGGTGTTTAACTAAATCACCCAACTTAGCAACCTGTTCAGCTCCCGTACTCGTTGTTGTAGTAACTAGAATAGATTGTTCGGGGTTTTGTTCCTTAAGGGCTTTGATTAAAGGTGTTGCTGCTATGCTTTCACCAACAGATACGGCATGTATCCAAATAGGTTTGTCGTTGCTTTTTAGCTTGGGGGTTATGCCAAAGTGCTCTTTCCAGCGAGAGCCGAACTTAGGCTTATTTGGTTTGCTCTTGTACAAACCAAATAAAAGTAGCGGTGACGCTAGGGCGAGTAGTAAGGTATAAACAATACGAACTAACATGAGCTTATCGTAATGGCGTCAAATTTTTGGATGCTATCTAGCACTTGCTTAGGCGAAAGTTCTGTCAAGCACTTGAGGTGTTTGTATTGACATTCACGCTGGAAACAAGGGCGACAATCAATATCGGTATGAACAATCTCCACTTTTTCTGCGAGTGGGGGGGTGTACTTCGGTGAAGTTGAGCCATAAACGGCAACAACATTACGACCAACCGCAGCTGCCACATGCATTAAGCCTGAGTCATTCGCGACAACAGTCTTACATGCAGCAAGGAGATCGACTGCTTCAATTAAGCTGGTTTGGCCTGCCAGAACATGAATGTGCTCATGGAATTGCGTCGGAACAAGTGCGCGAATATTGTTACAAGTCTCTAAGTCCTTTTGAGAACCAAACAACCAGATTTGATGTCCAGAATGAGCCATTTGCGTCGCAACTTCAGCGTAGTGTGTTTCGGGCCATTTTTTGGCAGGACCAAACTCTGCTCCTGGGCACAGTCCAATAATTGGTTGGTCTTGGGCTAAGTTGAACTTTTTGATCGTGGCTTGTTGCTCTGCTTCGTTGATTGCAAGGCGTGGGCGAGGTAAAGTTTCAAGCCCGCCAAGAGAGTTAGAATCCACCATTTCTGCTTTTGGATAAGCTAACGCTACATAGCGCTCTACCATGTACTGAAAAGACTTCATGTTAGGGCGTAAGTCGTTCAATAAACCATAGCGCATTTCTCCCTTCCAGCCAGTACGAAGAGGAATGTTGGCAAACCATGGGATCAGTGCCGATTTCGCTGATTTAGGCAAGATATAGGCGTGGTCATATTGCTTTTCACGTAACGATTTGCCAATTTCCCTGCGGCCTAATAAGTTAAACTCACCATGACCGATAGGCATTTCAATCGCTTGATGGATTTCTGGCATACGCTCAAGAATCGGTTTACACCATCCTGGAGCGATAACGTCAATTTGGCTATCTGGATGGCGTTGCTTTAATACGATATATAACGATTGCGACATTACCATATCGCCGACCCATGCAGGGCCAATGACTAAAATCTTCATGCTTTGTTTTTCCAGTATAGGAATTTCAAAATTGACTCATAAGTTCTAAAAAGTTCAGCGTATATTTTATTCGCAAGAGTCATTTTGGATTTATCTTTTCTTTTACCACCAATCGTCGAAGCAATCTCTGCTCTAGTAAAGAGATCTGGAGACACGCTGTAAACTTGAACACCATGTCTCCATGGTTTTTCCATGTAGTCATCGACTGGTTCAATAAACTTTTGAGCATGCATAACAAACTTTGATGCTGCTTTAGGTGTGACGATATAAGCGGTGGTACCACAAGTGCCTGCTGAGTATCCCCCTAGCATATGATTATCATCAATAGGTACGATTGGGGTGAATACACGCTTCTGAGTGGCAGACAATTTGATGTAGTCATAATTAGAAGTCAATGGAAGGGTATGTTCGAGTACTTGCTTCAGCCCTTCTACGGGGTCGACGTTGTCTTCTAAGATGACGATCGGTTCATCAAGCTCAACACATCGAACCCACAACTCGTAATGGCTTGCAAAACAGGCGACTTCACTGGTTTTTAATTGATACCCTTTGCGGCGCAGAGTAATGGTTGGACGACTTTTTTCTGAATGAAGAAAACGGTCAACAGAGCCATCTACTGCATCAAAAAATTCAAACGTAATGCCTTGTTGTTTTAACTTTTCTTCAATACGTTCTCGGCGATCTAGTGATCGAGCCAAGCTTACGACAAATACTTTCACTGCACTTTCCAGTCGCTGTTATATCTTGGTTTAAACAAATTGTAATAGTTATTGCCGTCTTCTTGAGAGTGCAGCAACTGCAGTACCCACATATATTGTTCGGGTTTATCACCGACAAAATATTCAATTGCTTCATTACAGGTACGAGCGTCTTGCTCTTCGCCTTTATCCAGCTCAAACGCCGGTAAAATCTCAATATCAAACGTACCATCTTCAGTGTTCATCGACGCAAATAGAGGCAGTACTTTTGAGCGTGATAGTTTCGCAATTTTGCCTAAACCAGGTAGCGTTGCTTTACGTGTTGCAAAAAAATCTACAAACACACTATGCTCTGGGCCGTGATCTTGATCGGGTAGATAATACCCTACATAGCCATCTCGAATGGATTTCAGAAAAGGCTTAATGCCACCTGAGCGTTCATAAACACGGCCACTGTATTGGACTCTTTGCTTGTGCATTAGCCAGTCAGCAACATCATTCTTTTGTTTCTTCGCCATTGCAGAAACTGGCATTCCCATTGACGCGAGCAAGATAGCAGGCACATCAATGGCCCAAGAATGGGGAACCATTAAAATCACATTTTCGTTGTTATCAATGTGCTGTCGTAAAATGTCTAGGCCGCGAATTTGGCAACGGTTCTGAAGCCACTTTGGTGAGCGTAAACTTAGTAACCCGAAGCGAAAAAAGAACATGGCTGCTGTGTAGAGTGTTTTTTCTATCAAAGTTTCACGTTCTTGGAACGACTTTTCCGGAAAACACAGCTCAAAGTTAACCCTCGCTCGGTGAGCTGGACCTTTGTGGGATTTACACAGTTTTTTGGCTATGGTTTTCGCTAACCACTTTTGTAAACCCAGAGGCATTAATGATAACGGTAAAAATAAGATAACACCTAACCACGTGCCCCAGTACTTAGGCGACAGAAAGTGGCGCTTAAACTCAGGGTTATATGCTTTAGGGTCGAAGTCATCACGTTTTATGGTCATGGCGTGTCTAGTTACCTATTCGTGTACGGGCGAAGTGGTTTAAATGAGAAAAAGATAGTTAGGAATGATACAGGCTATTGCACTTGAGTAAAGGTGGCAGGTTATGGTTCTACCACCTTGTGGTGCTTAACTGTTTTGGATAGTCAAGTATTCGGCAACGCCTTCTGCAACCGTCTTGAATTCAACATCACAGCCTGCGGTGCGCAGTTTGGTCAGATCCGCTTGTGTGAATTCTTGGTAAGCGCCTTTTAGGTGCTCAGGGAATGGGATGGTTTCAATTTGGCCTTTGCCATGATGCTTGATAACTGCTTTTGCTACCTCTTCAAAAGATTCAGCACGGCCAGTACCACAGTTAAAAATGCCTGATACGCCGTTTTCTAAGAACCACAGGTTAACTTTACATACATCACCAACGTAAACGAAGTCGCGTTTGAATGATTCGCTGCCCGCGAACAATTTAGGATTTTCACCTGCGTTAAGTTGGTTGTTTAGGTGGAACGCAACTGAAGCCATGTTACCTTTGTGGTCTTCACGTGGGCCATATACATTGAAGTAGCGGAAGCCGGTGATTTGAGAAAGGGTCTCACCATGTTCTTCAGCATCTTGCCATAGGCGACGAACGTAGTTATCAAACTGCTGTTTCGAGTAACCGTATACATTCAGTGCGCCTTCGTATTCGCGTTCTTCAACGAAAGTCTCTGTATCGCCGTAAGTGGCTGCGGAAGAAGCGTATAGGAATGGAATCTCGCGATCTAAACAGTAATGCAGCAGCTCTTTAGAGTACTCGTAATTGTTTAGCATCATGTACTTACCATCCCACTCGGTCGTTGCAGAGCAAGCACCTTCGTGGAAAATTGCCTCAATCGGCCCAAAATCATCGCCCGCCATAATTTGGGTCAGAAAGTCGTCACGATCCATGTAATCTGTGATGTCCAGATCAACTAAGTTCTTAAACTTTTTACCATTTTTTAGGTTGTCGACAACCAGGATATCGTTAATACCAGTTTCGTTTAGTGCTTTAACAATGTTGCTGCCGATCATGCCAGCACCACCAGTTACGATGATCATAAGACTTCCACCATAGATTAAAATTTTCTCAGGAATTCTAGCAAGAAACAGAAATTAGCGCTATTGGAAGGAAAAGAAAGGTAAAAAGCGCTTGGGCATAAGTAAAAGGGAGCTGAAGCTCCCTTAAATAGTGTTGTTATTCAGCGTTTGACGCGTTTGACGCGTTTGGTCTCTGGTACCAAGGGTTGCGCTCGTCTGTTAATTGAATAAGTTCGTATTTTCTATTTAGCTTCTGACCACCATCACGAGTGATTGGTTGCCAAGAGAAGTTTGCTCTATTGTTACTTGGTTTCACTGTCATGATATCGTATGGAATCGAAATGTAGAAACCTTTAGTAAAACTGCCTTCACCAAACTCTTCTGCAGTTAAATTCGTAAACGAAGCGTAAGCACCGGCGATTACGCCACTGTCAAACTGCTTAGCTATGTTTATTTGAGTACCGACGTCACCACCGAGGAACTGCCCCACATCTACTTGTACCATCAAATTGGATAGAAAATCCCATTGGGGGTAGTAATACGCAGAAACGAAACCTGTGAAGCCTTTATCAATAACTTGGAAAGGATCTCCGTATTCTGGAACATACTGCCACTTTTCATCGTACACACCGAAGTAACTTTGCGGGTCACGTTGAGAGATCAAGTTTACATCTGCACCGATCGCCCAGTTTGCGCCTTTCGGTCGATATAAGAATTCGGTACCCACACCCGCAAACATGCTCTCTAGATAACCGGCGTAGAACTGTTGGTCCATGGTATCTGAGTACTCTTTGAACCAAGTTAATTGAAGATTCTGCATAGTTACAGGATATTCATCTCTATAGGCCCTAAACATCGTGCGTACACGAGGTATCGTCGTGCCATCCGGCGGAGTGACGTAGTTAAACTTGTCGTAGTTGTTGTACCAATCCCAATAAAGAGCACCGCCTACTTCTAAGTCATCTGTCAGCCAATAAGAGGCTTCACCTTTAAGTCCCACACTAAAGAAGTAAAATGTTTCAGCAGCACCCAGTGTTTGAACCAGTTGCGGGGAAAAACCATAATCGAAACGCTCAAAACCGTCGTAGATAAGATTACCTTGTGGTTTTTCATTTCCTTTTGAAGTTGCGTCTTCAATGCTAGGAGTGATGTAGTTAACTTCTGCAAAGTCACGGTATTTCTCTTTCGAGATAGCCGTTTGATCACCGATTAATCCACCACTACGTTCATTAATAGTAAAGGTATCAATGTTGTTTGGCATTTCGTTGTAAAGGATTGCCGCTGCTTTTTCATGAGCTTCGTTGCGATCACGATACTTTTTCTGTTCGCCAACAATCGAGACGGTATTGTCTTCAACATAGAGTTGGGTATTTTGGTAGCCAGCAATCTTATCCAGCTCCTCGGTAACACGTTCCCAATCTACATCAGATAACTGCTCTGGTTGTTTGTCTTCAACTTCTGGAGTTGGAGCATCACGCCAGAAAGACGGCATATCATTGAAGTTTGTGTAAAGGCTTACGCCTGCAACTAACGTATCACCGCGCTCGTAGCTCAAACGCAAATCGGCCATATGCCCTAAACGATACAGAACACCAAAGTTCCAAGGCGTATGAGGTGTCATGTCTATACTACCACGTACCACAGGATAGTCTTCACTGTAGTCGTTGCTGTCGTATTCAAGCTTAAAGCGTAGCGGTGCGTGCAAAGTTTGATACTCGACACCACCAAAGAGTGCAGCAGGACCTTTGAACCAACGTTCAAAATCCACGCTTCCGCCATTATTTTTGAAATCTGAAGGGCGTTCACAGAAACTATCGGACAGCTTACAAGCCGGGTTGCTGATGTTGTCGCGCGTGCCTAAGTAGCCCCAACCCATACCTAAAGTGAAATCAAAGGTACCAAGGCTTGGGTTAGAGTAACGTTTTGTTGCGGCAATAAACTCACCATCAAAAAGACCAGTGCCCGCAAAGTCACGCACCCCAATAGAAAGTTCCGGTAGGTAACTTGATTCTTGTAAAAGTCTAACTTTAAAGTCGATACCTTTATCCGTAAATTTTGTATCACCAGAAAACGTTGGGTCTTCACTATAAAGAACATCATTGACTCTAGTATAGCGAATAGTCGTTTCTAACCAGGGCATCACTTGTAGTGTGACATTGTAAAAAAGGTACTCATCGCTGCCGGTAACAGCAAAGTTAAACTCGCCTTCAGGTGCCATACGACCTGTTGGCATCTGCATTAAGCCGACACCACCAAAGTCCATTTGTGATGGTTGCAATGGTGGTGCTTCGAAAGGCATGTCTTGAGCCCACACCAACGCTGGACCCATTAAAGAAAGGGATAAACTGGTTCTGATCAGGTTCATGTCTAGTTCTTCGATGAGGTTGGTTTACGTTGTGCAAGCAGAGCGACAATGTCTTTATCCATTTGTGATTTTTCGAACTCATCAAATGGGATATACACAATGGTAAGTGGCGGCAAGTAATATTGAGTGGTTAACCAACTGCCATGGTGAGGATGAATAACCTTGCCATCCGGATAAATTAGGATTGGCGGATAGGAAAGCTCATCAATATCACTTGAACGTAGGTTATCGATCTGTTCATGCAGAGCGACACCCGTTTGGTTTTCTACCGCGTAGACTTTTTCCAAGTTACCCACATACAACACTTTTTCTTCACGTTTTGGTGCACTTAACGCAAGTTGACCTTGTAAAAGAGGGTTATCAAATTTATCTAGACGGATGCGATCAACATCAATGGCCGATAGCACGCGAGGTGCAAACTGGCTTCGTTGGATAAACTTGTAAAATGGGTGCGCAACTAAATTATGTTGAATCATTTGGTTTAACACCGAATTCTTTAAGGCAGTACTTTCTTGCACTGCGGTTTCGGTGTTATCAAATAGAGTCACAGCTAAAGGGTATTGCAGGGCGATTTGTTGTTCTTGTGCATGCTTAAGTACGCTCTCTAAACGTGCCGCTTGTTGGAATTGCAATGCTTTGCCCGTTCCGACAAGTTCTATATTGAGCGGTGGTGAGGTGTGATTTTGAGCTTGAACGGTAGTCGGTGTCGCCAGAATCGTTGCCGTTAAACTTAGGCTTAATAAAGATAGCAGTCGCTTATTCATGATTTGCTGTACCCTTTCAGAATCGTCAATTCAACAGGCACCATGTTTGGACCTAAGTGTTGACGTGTTTTCACTACTTCTCCTTTACCGTTTACCCAGTATTGGTTTTCTACAGTTTTTTCTAAGCTGGTAAACGTTACAACCTCGGTATAAACATCAGTAGAGGTAGATGAAATAGGGGTTATGACGGTTTCTTTACCTTGGCGAGAACGTTGGACTTTAGCCGGGAACCCATAACGGTATTTGTCAGCCCAATCGTAAGAAAGAGAATACTGCACAGAGGGTGCTGAGTAGGCAGGAACGTTGCCATAAATGCCTGCTAGATTGGTGGTTTGCAAACCAATAGTTTTAACAATATGACCGTTCTCTGTTACCACCATTGCCTTGTCTGCACTTACCCACTTTAATTGGGTATTGCCAGTTAATGGGTTTTGCTCAGCAAAGGCCAACACTACGAAGACCTGTTTTTGGTCACCAATTTTTAAGTAAGCACTAGCATAAGGAACTGCTTCAATTTCTTCTGGCGTTAGCTCGACATCGATGTAGTTGCCATAAGCTTCTTGGATTGTTGCGGATACGTCATTAAATTTTTGTGTACAGCCGAAGATTGAGTTCAGTAAAGGTAGGGCAACAAGTAAGCGCATCCATTTTAGCGATAGAAAGGTGTTCATCATTCCCTCATTACAAATAAAATCGCCCTGAGAAATCAGGGCGATATATAAGTCAAGCTAGGCTTGCTTATTTTTTAACACTAGTAGTCGTAGTTGTAGTTGAGTCACTATCTGACGCTGCAACCGCTACTACAGTTACTGCTGCTGCTGCACCTACCGCTACTGCAGTTGTACCAGTGGCAGACGCAGATGCGGCACCAGCAGAACCTGCTTCTTCAGCTGCAAATGCAGTTGATGCGCTTAGAGCCATAAGAATAGCTAGAGCTGTGTTCTTCATTATTAATCCTTGTATTTCAGATTTTAAAACATCGATGTTTGGTCTGTTTAGAACATACCCTCGTCCATTTTAGTTAAAAAACAATCAGCATGTAAACAGTTTCCTATGTGAATTTGCCTAACGTTAAAGAAAAATTGTTGCAAGACTGAGAATAGATAATTGCTTAGGTTTGATAGTTGTATTTAATCAAAATGCTTATTTTTACTGTGTTACTTCAAGCCACCTCTGAGTTTACGCAGACGTTCACATTTTTTACTCAATGCATCCGTAGTTGTGTTCTGTTTTAAGAGGCTGGCAGCCAGTGTTTTTCTCATTCGTGAGAATTTACGAACCATAAACGGAAATCTGAGACGTTTTTGCCCCCTTGCCGTTTTGCGCTAATACATGCATAATTTGCCAGCTTTTGTGTTGTGTTTATAAAAGATTGTTTTTTGAACGGTTAGTCGCAAAAGTGAGGCTTAAAAAGAATATTTATATCAATAAACCGAGTGGATCGGGAATCAGCGAACAGTGGCTAACGCGTAATGCCGCCGGGCGGTAGCGTGTAAACGCACAAGCGAAATTGACAAAAGTTAACAGACATTCACTGCGCGCGTCGTTCATAATGTGCAGCGGTCAGTCGACACCCAAGGAACACTTACGTGATTAATAAACGACCATGGCTAGGGGCGTTGAGTGCAATCAGCTTAGGCTTGTGCTCATTTTTTGCCTCAGCAGATTTTTATGCTGGTGCGTTAGTAAGTTACTCTAACGCTGAATTTCATCATTCCTCTTCTCCAGTAACCGAGGGAAACCCTTTCCTTCTTCAAGCGCAAGCTGGTTACTTCTTCAATGATTACCTCGCTTTTGAAGCTCGTTACGGAACTTCTGTACAACGAGATAGCGGACTTGCACTAGATAGTCTTGCGAGTGGTTTTATTAAGTTGAATATGCCTGTCTCCGAGCGTGTAGCACTTTACGGACTTGCCGGTTATTCTAGTGTCCAGATCGACCAACAAAATGTAGGCTCTAATAAAGATCAAGGTTTTAGCTTTGGCTTGGGTATGCATTATGCTTTGGACAAGCAGAATGCAGTTGTCTTTGAGTTTGTTGATAGCACATCTGAGGACCAGGCACGCTTGAACGCACTTACTCTTGGCTTTCAACACCGATTTTAATTAAAGACCTAGCGCCTAGTTTTGTGGCTAGGATTTTTAACTCCTGACTTTAAATAGCGAATTATCATGCTCAAAGGATATTTCTCGATAGGTGCTTGCATTCTGGCAAGCCTATTTGCGCCGCTTACTAATGCGCAGACTCCAACCCCAGAACAAATTCAGATGTTTCAGAACTTACCTGCTGACCAGCAACAAGCATTGGCGAGTAAGTATGGTATCTCTATTCCTTCCGGCGTTTCTTCTCAGCCAAGTAGTTATCAAAACCCTCAAGTGATTGAGCAACGCTCGGCTGCTAGTAGTACTGTTGAGGCAAAAGCTAGCGACTCAGAAGACTCAGAAAAAGGTGAACAAGGTTTAAAGCGTTTTGGTCTAGATTTGTTTGCGGGTTCACCGACGACGTTTGCACCAATTAGTGATGTACCTGTGCCTGCAGACTACACGGTAGGAGCTGGTGATGAAATCGTTATCCAACTTTTTGGTAAAGAGAACACAACGCATCGTCTTCGTGTTAATCGTGCAGGCATCATCAACTTCCCTTCCCTTGGTCCTGTTCAAGTGGCCGGCATGACATTCTCTGATGTGCGTGATTCTCTAAACCAACGAGTAAAAGAGCAAATGATTGGTGTGCGCAGCGACATTTCGCTAGGTGAAATGCGCACCATGCAAGTTTTTGTTATGGGTGATGCGTACAAACCAGGTGCTTACACAGTTAGTGCACTAACCACAATCTCTCAAGCGATTTACTACAGTGGTGGCTTTAATGAGAGTGGTGCCCTGCGTAACGTGCAACTTAAGCGTAATGGTCAGGTAATTCGTAAACTGGATATGTACGACTTATTACTAAAAGGCGACGCTCGTAACGATGTACGCTTAATGCCGGGAGACGTAGTATTTATTGGCTCGGTGGCACAAACCGTTTCAGTTGATGGTGAAGTTAACCGCCCTGCGATTTATGAAGTCAAACCGGGTGAAACTTACAAACAATTAATTCAAATGGCGGGTGGTTTTACTGCCAACGCCTTCTTTGAACAAATCAACATAAAACGCTACGGCACTGAAGGTAGCCGAGAAGCATTAACGCTGAACTTTATTAATTCCCAAGGCCAACAAGCGAAAGTTAAAGTGGGTGATGAAGTCAACGTATTGAAGAAAAGCGAAGAGCTGACTCGCTATGTTCAAATAGAAGGTGACGTGCGCCATCCTGGTTTTGTTGAATGGAATAATGGGTTACGTATCGCAGACCTTTTTAACTCCGTTGACTCTTCTTTTAACTCAACAGCAGACGTTAATTACGCCGTAATCGTACGGGAAATTAATCCTCAACGAGATATTGAAGTTCATCAAGTTAACCTTGCCAAAGCAATTTTATCGCCAGGCAGTAAAGACAACCTGCAATTAAAATCTCGTGACCGAGTGCTGGTCTTTAACCGTTTTAATAATGAAGACTTAGATAATTTTGCTGAAGAAGATGTTGTTGCAAAAGCCAAAACACTTGAGGAAGCCCAAGCTCAAGCACAACAAGATCTACAACAAGAGCAAGAAGTCTTGAACTCTCCAGTTGCTGTGGCTTCGGTGGATAGCAAATCAAAAGCGAATGCTAATAAAACCAAGATGATTTTCCGTGGTAAAGAAATCACGCGAGAAGATTTTGAAGCACTTAAGCAAAACACTCGTCGTACTTTGCTAGCACCAGTGCTGTTACAACTGCAACAACAGTCTCGTTTGGGCCTAGCACCACAAATCGCAGAGATATTCGGCGAAGTAAAACACCCTGGCCGTTACCCAATTACACCAAGAATGACGGTTTCTACGCTGGTTGAAGCAGCAGGTGGACTGACTTACAACGCCTTTACCATCAATGCCGAACTGGCGCGAACTGTTATCAATAACGTCGATGAGCGCGCTTATGTTGATGTGGAACGTATCGATCTACGTAAAGCGGTTCAGGGTAGTACTACGGACGACGCGATTATTGCAGGTCGTGACCGTTTAAACATTTTAGAAAAGCCAAATGTTAAGTTGCAAAGCACAGTAACACTACAAGGTGAAGTTCGCTTCCCTGGTACTTACACAGTGAGTCAGGGTGAGACACTAGGACAACTACTGGAAAGAGCTGGTGGTTTGACTGAGTTTGCACATCCGCAAGGTGCAATATTTACACGTGAAGCACTACGCCTACAAGAGCAGAAGCTACTCAACGAGTACGCTGCTGATATGCGTGCAGAAACTGCGAAGAAAACCTTCCGCGCCGACAGCAACTTAGGTTCAGTTATTTCTGACCCAGAGAAAACCCTGAAGTTTGTTGAAGAAGCAAGCCGCAGTAAAGCACTTGGCCGTATGGTGGTTCAGTTAGATCGTATCACCAAAGGTGAGCGTTCTACCGACTTTATGCTAGAAGATGGCGACTTCTTATTCGTTCCAACCTTCCGCAATACCGTATCCATCATGGGCGAAGTTCAGGTTCCTATTACCTATCTGCTAGATAGTAAGCTGGATGTGGATGATTACCTAAACAAAGCGGGCGGCGCGAAAAAACAAGCGGACGAAGACCGCATCTTCGTTGTACGTGCAGATGGCTCTGTGTACAAACCAACATCAGGCTACTGGTTTGGTAATAATAATGAAGAACTCAGTGCAGGCGATACCATTGTTGTACCAATAGATACCGATTACCGCGATGCTCTAAGCACCTGGACCGCCGCAACGCAAATCCTGTATCAAACAGGTGTAGCGATAAATGCGCTTAAGTAAAGGTTATAGGGCCTAGAATCCTAGGTCCTAGGAAACCCAAAGATTTGGAAGTGGATGATGCGACAGCTTGCTTTTGAAAAACTCGAAGTTTGGAAACGTAGTTGTCGCTTGTCTTGTGAGTTATATAAAGAACTAGATAGTTGTAAGAACTACGGCTTTAAAGATCAACTGACCAGAAGTGCACTTTCAATCGCATCTAACATTGCTGAAGGGGAAGAGCGAGAAACAGCAAACGAGTCCGCAAGGTTTCTTTATATTGCAAAAGGCTCCGCTGGCGAAGCAATAACCCAACTTTACATCGGCATAGAAGCAGGCTTTATAGAAAAACAAAAAGGCCTAGCCCTAATCAACGAAACCAAAGAAATATCAGCAATGCTAGCCGCCCTTATAAGACGCAGAAAAGGCTCAGTCCGCGAACCTTCAGCACTATACGAATAAATGAACTCAGGGTGTTTTCTAGAATTCTAGGCTCCTGACTCTAACATTTTTAACCAATCCTACCCCTAGCCCCTAGCTTAACCCCTAGGATCTAGGACCTAGGACCCTAGGACCTAAACAATCCATGGAACAAAATAAACCTCAACATCACGAGTACTTACCATATCCCCCGAAAACCTCCGCGATCGCTGATGATGAAATCGATCTGCGCGAACTGTTTAAAGCGATTTGGAAAGGCAAGTGGGTCATCATCGCCACAACATTTGTATTTGCCGTGGCTTCAGTTCTTTATGCCCTAAGCCTTCCAAATATTTACAAAGCCGATGCTTTATTAGCACCTGCAGAAAGCTCAAGCGGAGGCGGCTTATCAAAAATGGCTGGCCAGCTTGGTGGGTTAGCAGCACTCGCTGGGGTTAATCTTGGTGGCGGCGAAACTTCGCAAACCGATCTTGCAGTCCAAGTCATGAAGTCTCGCCAGTTTGTCGACGCATACATCAATAAACATGACTTGCTAGTACCGTTAATGGCAGCAAAAGACTGGGATTTATCTAATAACCAATTAGTTTTAGATGAAGAACTATATGATCAGAATACTGGCAAGTGGTTACGCGAACCCGAAGGTCTTCGCGGTGCAAAACCAACAGCGCAAGAGGCTTTTGAACGTTTCAGTAAAGATACCTTAAGTGTAAATCAAGACAAAGAAAGTGGCTTATACACGGTATCGGTGAAGCATTACTCCCCTTATATTGCTCAGCAATGGGTTAACTGGCTGATTGAAGATATCAACAAAGTCATGCGTGAGCGTACGATCGCGGAAACGTCTCAAAACTTAGCTTATTTGAATACTCAGCTACAGAAAACGGCCGTAGCTGATATGCAAAGCACGTTTTACAAGCTTATAGAAGAACAAACCAAAAGCTTAATGTTGGCAGAAGTTCAAGAAGAGTTTGTGTTTAAGACAGTCGATCCAGCTGTGGTTCCAGAATTTAAGGATGGGCCTAAACGCGCACTGATCTGTGTACTAGGTACATTACTGGGTGGAATGCTAGGTGTCGCAGTTGTGTTAGTACGATTTGCGTTTCGAAAGGATGAAGATATAGAGGACCTAGCATCCAGAGCCTAGGCTCTACAGAAGCCATTGGGGCGGGTTTAGGAAGCTAGGCTAAAACAAGCAATTACAATGAGATAGTGAAAATAGACTGTCTCAAAATGAATAAAAAGTGTCTCAGATAGTTTGAATGTCTGAGATGAAAAAGTGAAAATCAGCAGCGCCTTACAAGGCTCTGCTTTAACGTTGGTAGATAAAATGAAAATACTTGTGACTGGTGGCGCGGGCTTTATTGGTTCTGCGGTGGTGCGATACATCATAGAGAATACAGCTGACAGTGTCGTTAATGTAGACTGCTTAACCTATGCAGGTAATCTCGAATCACTGACAAGTGTTGACTCAAACTCTCGTTACACGTTTGAGCAAGTGAACATTTGTGATCGCGCAGAGCTTGACCGAGTATTTGCAACCCATAAGCCTGATGCGGTGATGCACCTCGCAGCAGAGTCGCACGTCGATCGTTCTATCACAGGCCCTGCTGCATTTATCGCAACCAACGTAGTTGGCACCTATACACTGTTAGAAGCAACTCGTGAATATTGGAATACACTCGATGAAAGCGAAAAGTCATCGTTTCGTTTCCATCACATCTCGACCGATGAGGTCTACGGCGATCTGCCGCATCCAGACGAAGTGCCTGAAGGCACAGAGCTTCCGATGTTTCTTGAAACCACATCGTACGAGCCATCGAGCCCATACTCTGCCTCAAAAGCCTCCAGTGACCATTTAGTGAGAGCATGGCTTCGTACCTACGGTTTACCAACCATGGTGACCAACTGCTCAAACAATTATGGTCCCTACCATTTCCCAGAGAAATTAATCCCGCTAGTTATTCTCAATGCCCTTGAAGGTAAAGATCTTCCTATCTACGGCAAAGGCGATCAAATCCGTGATTGGCTGTTTGTCGAAGACCATGCTCGCGCGCTGTATAAAGTTGTGACGCAAGGGCAAGTGGGTGAGACCTATAACATAGGCGGTCACAATGAGAAGAAAAACATCGAAGTGGTGCACACGATTTGTGAAATTTTGGACACGCTCGTGCCAAAAGAAACGCCATATGCCGAGCAAATTACTTACGTTCAAGACCGTCCAGGCCACGATCGCCGATATGCGATTGACTCAAGTAAGATGCAAGAAGAGCTAGGCTGGACACCTGAAGAGACGTTTGATACAGGTCTTAGAAAAACCGTGCAATGGTATTTGGATAATTCAGCTTGGTGTCAGAATGTGCAAGATGGCAGCTATAAACGTGAGCGTCTAGGTGTAGTTATAGGTGAGGAAAAAAAATGAAAGGTATTGTATTAGCGGGTGGTTCGGGTACACGTCTTTACCCTTTGACTCGTGGGACATCTAAGCAACTACTTCCAGTTTATGACAAACCAATGATTTATTACCCGATATCGACTCTAATGCTCGCGGGAATCAGAGATATTCTTATTATTACAACCCCTGAGGACAATGAATGCTTTAAACGTTTATTAGGTGACGGTTCTGATTTCGGTATTAACCTTGAATATGCTATTCAGCCAAGCCCAGATGGGCTAGCCCAAGCCTTTATTATTGGCGAAGAATTTATTGGCAATGACTCAGTATGCTTAGTACTTGGGGATAACATTTTTTATGGGCAATCATTTAGTCCTAAACTCAAAGCGGCCGCTAATAGGAATGATGGTGCAACGGTCTTTGGGTATCAAGTGAAAGATCCAGAGCGTTTTGGTGTCGTTGAATTTGATGAAAACCTAAAAGCAATATCAATCGAAGAAAAACCTACCATACCTAGGTCAAATTACGCGGTCACAGGCCTATATTTTTACGATAACAACGTAATCAAGCTTGCGAAACAGGTCAAGCCTTCTGAGCGTGGGGAGCTTGAGATAACTTGTCTCAATGAAGTATATCTAAAACAAGGCAATCTAAATGTCGAGATGTTAGGTCGAGGCTTTGCTTGGCTGGATACGGGCACACATGAAAGCTTATTGGAAGCTGCCCAATTCATTGAAACCGTAGAAAAAAGGCAGGGGTTCAAAATTGCGTGTTTAGAGGAAATTGCTTTTAATAATGGCTGGTTGAAAGCCACTGCTTTAGAGCGTGTAGCGTTGAAAATGAAAAATAATGAATATGGCAAATACCTGTTTAGCTTGTTGGAGAATTCATAATGTTGCCAGTAAATAAACCGTATTTACCTGAAATTGAAAAATATAAGTCTTATATAGATAGAATTTTTAAATCAAATCACTTAACTAATAGTGGCCCACTAGTTCAAGAGTTAGAATCCAAACTTTCGGATAGATTTGGCGTGAAACATGCAATTTGTGTTGCTAATGGCAGTTTAGCTCTCCAAATCTTGTATAAAGCAATGAATTTAGAAGGGGATGTGATCACTACTCCTTTCAGTTTTGCTGCCACTACTAGCACAATGACCTGGGAAGGATTGAAGCCTGTGTTTTGTGATATCGATAGTGAGTCGTTAAACATAAATGCGGATAAGATCGAGGAATTAATAACTGAACGTACTTCAGCAATAGTCCCTGTGCATGTATTTGGAAATCCATGTGATGTTGAAAAAATTGCTCAACTGTCAGCAAAGCACAATATTAAAGTCATTTACGATGCAGCGCATGCTTTTGACATTGAATATGATGGAAAAAGCATACTGAATTATGGCGATGCAAGCACTATCAGTTTTCATGCAACCAAAATATTTCACACTATTGAAGGAGGTGCAGTCTTTACTAATTGCGATAGATTGGCAAAAGACGTTAGGAACTTAATAAATTTTGGTATAGTTGAAGGTGGTGAACTTTTAGGTGTAGGTACCAATGCAAAAATGAATGAGTTCGAGGCAGCGATGGGGTTGTGTATACTCGATGATATCGGAGAAATTATCGAGAAAAGAAAAGAACTAGTTACTTTCTATCATAGCAAGCTTGAGGGGCTGTCAAACATATCACTCCAAAAGAGTTCACAATCGCTCTTTTCATATATGCCAGTAATACTAGATTCGGAGGAGGTTCTGCTCCGAACAATGAGCTTACTAAAAGAAAATGATATATTCGCACGTAGGTATTTTTATCCATCGTTGAATCAAGCTCTATTTGGCATGTCGAAGGACAAAGTGCCCAATGCTGAATCCATATCATGCAGAATAATGTGTTTACCCTTATTTTTTTCACTAAATAAAAATGAAATAACTATGGTTACGAATATTATTGAGGAAGCATTGAAATGAAGGTTGCCGTAATTACTGACAATCCGGGGATTTACCAAAGCTTTGCGGAAATAGCACAAAAGCATGATTTAAAGGGCGTAGTGTACTCTTATTATTGCAACGAACAATCAAAAAAACTATTTTCTGATGATGTTCAAATTCTGGATGTTAAGTCAAATTATACTTTTCTTATTTATAATTATGATTTGGTCGTTTCGTGCCATTGTAAAAAAATATTTCCTAAGCAACTAGTGAATTCTGTCAGGTGTATCAATATTCATCCGGGATTAAATCCATTTAATAGAGGTTGGTTCCCACAGGTTTTCGCAATCAATAACGGCATGCCACATGGCGCTACTATCCATGAAATGGATGAAGAAATAGATCATGGAAAGATTATAGCTCAAAAAGAAGTAACAATTTATGAGTCAGATACATCCAAAAGTGTATATGATAGGGTTGTTACAGCAGAGGTCGAACTTCTAGATTTACATTTTGAAGAAATTATTAAAAATAACTATGTAGCGAGACCTATGTTGAATGAAGGAAACTACAATTCTATGGAAGACTTTCGAAATCTTTGTAAGATAGATATGCAAAGAGTTGGTACATTCAAGGAGTTTTACAATTTGTTAAGATCTTTGACGCACCCTCCATACTCTAACGCTTACTTTATCAATGATGAAGGTCACAGGGTGAAAATTTCAATAGAGACATCAGAGGAAGATAAATAGTGCTTTTACATGTGTCTTATGATGATAAATTCGTTGATATGTCAATAAGGCAATTTAGTGAAGTATCAAGTATTCCACAGCTCCTAGTAGTTATATCTGGTTCGGCACAATTAAAATATGTTAAATCTCCAGCAGATGTGATAAGTGTTAATCAACTAAATAACTACATAAGAAAATCAATGGGGAAGCATGAGATAACAGCCGTGATCTTTCACTCCTTGAGACCATATAAATTAAAATTACCTTCCAGTTTAGTTAAGGTATGGATTGGTATGGGGTTCGATTATTACGACTATATCAACATACCGCTATACTCAAATCGCACGAAAAAGCTGCTTAGAGACAAAGTGAGTGGGAGTAAAATAAAGAGCTTTATTCTTAATAGAAGAAAAAAAAGGCTTGCAAAGGATATGGACATATTTTGTCCAGTTATCCAGGAAGAGTACGAGTTGTTAAAAGATAAGGTTGATATAAATAAAACTATAGATTGGAATTACGGTTATCTATCTGACTGGATTGGTAGTGATAATATTGATAACCCAATTAACATTGGGGATGAAAATTTATTGTTGGTAGGGAATAGTGCAGACCCATCTAACAATCATATAGATGTTATAGAAGATGTCGCTAACAGTTTATATAAAGACCAACAGTTGATAGTTCCTGTAAGCTACGGCTCTCAGGAGTACCTTTGTCGACTGGAAAAAGAAATTAGCAACTACCATATAGTTAATAGAGTTAAGTTAATAAAGACCTTTATGAGCATAGACAGATATACAGAAATGCTAATGGATTGCAAGTATGCGATAATGAATCATTATCGTCAGCAAGCTCTAGGGAATATTATAACTCTTCTTTACTTTGGCAAAACAGTATATTTGCGTTCTGATAATCCTTTATATGCTTATCTGAGAAGGTTAGGAGTAATCATAAAGGATGTTGAGGATGTTGCGAATAAAGGTTTTGCTTCTATAAGCCTAGATAATGCTATTTCTAATAGAGCTATAATTTCAAGATTATACAGCAAAGACTATGTTGATAATAAGTCAAGAAATCTCCTGAATGAAATCAAGAAAATTAGTGCTACAAAACGGTGAATGTATTTTTGCTGTCAACCTTGTTATTAAGGCATTTGTGCAAGTAGCACAATTAGTCATACTTGCAAGGTTTCTAACCCCAGAAGAATTAGGTATTATTGCTATATTGGTGATGGTGTCTGGGTTAGCTCAAACATTATCCGACAGCGGACTATCGTCAGCTATTATCTATGACAAGCATGATAGTTGTAGGTCGAGCGTTTTGAACTTCTCTGTGATTCTCGGTGTTATACTAGTATTTGCAACGCTGTTGTTGGTTGAGTTGTTTAGTATAAATAATATTAATTCGAAATATATTGACCCGTTTAGACTCTTTTCCCTTATTTTTTTATTTAGGAGTGTGTCTGGTGTCATTCTGTCTTACCTGCAGAAAGATTTAAAATTTAAACTACTTGCTAAAGTAGAACTAATTTCTAGCTTATTGTACATTTCTTGCGTGCTGCTTTTTATATTGTCTGGTTATGGTGTCTCGGGTTATATATATTCGCAGTATGTATTGGCTTTAACTACTCTTCTAATTTCACTTATCTACTCTAAAGGTTGGTTAAAATTCTATAAGATGGAAGTGAATCTGATAAAGATGAGAACAATGATAAGTTATGGTAGTTATCAGCTTTTAGATAGTTTAGTTAACTATGTTAGTTCTCAGATAGACCAATTTATTATAGCTTCGAATTATGGTGTCAAAAGTTTAGGTATATATTCAAACGTAAGGAATTTGGTATTCAGACCATCTATGCTCATAGTGAATCCGATTATTAACAAGGTAGTATTCCCTAAATTGTGTGTGTCTGACGAGGATAAGAGCCGGAGTGAGCAGTTTATAAGTATATTTTCATTTCTCGCGGTGACAAATGTTTTAATTTACATGAACTTCGCACTCAATTCAGAGTTTGTGATTTCAATTGTATTTGGCGAAAGTTGGAGATCTTATTCTTCATTGCTTACACTATTAGCTATATATATGTTTATTATATCTGTTGGTGTACCCTCCGGTTTGATGCTTAAAGTTTTGGGTAAAGTCAATATATCGTTATATTGGAATATTTTTGTTACCATTGTGAGGCTGGTTAGTCTGTTTATTTTGTCCGAGTTTGAAATTGAAGTTATGATTGCTGGGATGATTGCGGTACAAATTATTGTTTTCGTGTTGAATACGAAATTTGTTTTGAATAACTATTTGTCTTTTAGTTTTAGTTTTGTTATCTACAAGTTTATTAAGCCAATGCTTGTGTTTAGTGTTTGTTGGGTTATTGTTCGAACTGTTATTGATTCAATACCTATTGGACAGTTTTTTTCGAACTGTCTAGTGGTGGTAATTTCTTCACTTATTTATATCTATTGCAATAGATATATGTTGAAAAGCCTTTTGGTCTCTGAAGTAAGTTAGGTCTATATGAATTTTATTGAGGTTGGTAGTGTTTCAAAAGAAGACGAGTTTGTCGAGTTTAATGGATATGCTACATACGAAGGTCAGGTCGTCGATCATGTTCTAATTTCTGAGGTGATGAAATCCAAAACTTCCATTTGTGATTTTGCTCGAAATTTGAATGGTGTTTATAGTTTAGTTTATAAGAAGTCAATGTCTGACAGTTTATACGTGTTTACTGACAGATTAGGCATTAGCCCATTTTATATTGCAACTTTACCTAACGGAATAATGCTCGCAAGAAAAGTGAGTGCCTTTAGAGGTTTTGATTGCTTAACAATAGATAAAGACGCTATTTTGGAATATATAAGGACCGGGCATTATGTTGAGAACAAAACAATGTTTTCGGAAGTTAAAAGATGCTATCCAGCTACTATATATGAGTGTGATATTGAGAGTAAGACGGTATTGAAAGAAACGAGTTACTGGTCCTGGAGGGAGATTAAAAAAAAGCCTGTTCGTTTCGAGGAAGCAGTAGATAGAGTATATGAATTGTTTACCGAATCAGTAGCACGATGTATAAGTCAACTATCTGATAGTGACAGTTTATCTATCATGTTAAGTGGAGGGCTCGATTCGCGAGTGATTTATGCTGAATCGAGGAAACAACACAAAAAACCGATTGCTACTTACACTTTCGGAAAGAAAGGTTGTTCAGATTTTGGCTGTATTGACAAGTTAAGTAGTAAATTTGATATTGATACGAACTATGTATATATCGACTCTCATAACTGGCAGGATGGAAGAGATGATTGCATCCTATCTAGTGACGGTATGTTTAATTATTATCATATGCATGCGGCTTGCATTATAGAAAAAATGTCCAATAAATCCACACATGTTATGAACGGATTTATTGGTGATGTCATCATGGGCGGAAGTTATTTAAACAATACGCTTAATGAAAACGTTGATATTGAATATGTTCACGATAAGTTTGGTGATTGTAATAAATACAACTTTTTAGAGGACGATTTTTTTTCCTTTGAGTGTGTTGACCCATATCAGATATATTTGCGGGGTACTAGGTTTGTCGCGTCTGGTTCGGAAATACTCGAAGAAAAAATCATAAATCTCAAACCTTTCGTCGATTATGAGTTAATGGATTTCATTTACTCTTTACCAGATGAGTTTCGATACAGGTCGAGTTTGTACTCTGTAATGTTGAGAAAGTACTACCCAGAGTACTTTGATAGTGTTGAATGGGTTAATACTGGTAAAGTTGTTTCAAACTCAAGGTTGAAATATCCCAAGGCCAAGAGCTTTGTTTTAAAGAAAATTTCTCCATTAAAGTCACGAATAAAAAAAATCTTATCTAAGTCTAAAGGTGAATCATATCAGGGATATAGCCAATGGATGAGAAATGGTGATTTTGTAGACAAAGTAGAACGTCTAGTAGACAAAGGAATATCATTTTACGGTGTTTGGATTTTCACTTCTGATGAGCTAAGGTCTACTCTCTCTAGTTATTCTGACAGTAAATACCTCGAAATGCTAGGTTGTATTTATACTACAGAAAGATTTTTGAATTACTGCGAGGCTAACTAATGAAAACAGTGGCAATTATTATACCTACTTACAGAGACTGGGACAGGCTTAGACTTTGTTTGAATTCTATTGATAGAATGAGTTATCCAAAAGAAAATATTAGTGTTTTTGTTGTTAATAATGATGTGGATAGTAATTGTCCCTTTCCTTTGCCAAATAATGTAGTGCTTTTGGAAGAGCCTAAACCTGGGTCTTACAGTGCAAGAAATAAGGCTTTAGAGCAGGTTAAAAATAATTTTAATTATATAGCTTTTACGGATTCAGATTGTATAGTAGATGAGAATTGGCTGACAAATGCCATTGAATTATTTGATTCCAACAGTCATGTGTCAAGAATTGGTGGCCGAATTGATATTTTTCCCCAAGGGGAGAAGGTTAATACATTTCTTTTGATTTATGAAAAAGCATTTGCATTTGATCAGCGCTACTATACCACACGTCAAAACATGGCCGCGACGGCAAATTTGGTTGTTCGCTCAGAAGTTTTCGATTCTGTTGGGGGTTTTAATGAAAAGCTACTTTCCGGAGGTGACTCTGAATGGGGGCAAAGAGCTGCAGCATGTGGCTTTAATATCATGTATGCTGACAATGTTGTTATACATCATCCTTCACGAGGAAGTTTCAGTGAGATAATAGTAAAAACAAGGCGAGAATCTGCGGGTCACTTGAGGAAAAATGGAAAAAAAGAGTTTTTTAACACACTTTTGGGTTTTGCTCCTCCCATAAAATCTGGTGTGAGATTATGTGGAAATTCTAGTTTAACTTGTTTTGAGAAATGTATAGCTTTCTTCATTCGTTATTATTTGCGATTGATTTCAACTTTTGAGAAGATTTTTGTTGGCCTATTTAATAAAAGCGAAGAAAGAAGATAATGGCTAAGAAAAGTATTTCATCTGGTCTTGTTGTCTTGTCAGTAATACCTCTTGGCCTATATTTAGGAAGAATGATTGTCTTTCATCTTTATGGGTTGTCTGATTTGGTTTCCACCAATGTACTTTGGGTCTCATTCTTTGATGCATTGTTGAGTAGTTTGGTCTTTTTGGTTTTTTTTTCTCGTAATGATGTTAATTTCCTACAAAAATCATGGCGGACAAAATTAGGCTCATTCTACAGATCTAGTATTTTACTTTGTGTTCAGTTGCTCTTCTTGGTTGTTACGTTATCTCAATCAGGCTCATTCATTTCTTTGATTATTGCCGGGTTTTCACGTCAAGAATTGGTTGATACTCTCGGGCAAACCCCTTTAATTCTGAGTGTAGCGGCAAAGTTCTTTGTCGCTACTGTTGTTTTAGTATGTATTTCATCAACCAATAAATTGGTTAGGTTTTTAGCTGTAATCGGTTTTGTGCTCGTAACTATTGTTTTTACCTCTAGAGCTAATATTTTAACTGTTCTTATTTTTGTATTGATTATCACATTCGTTGATTTTAACAGAAGACAATTTTTTAGGCTATTTATCTTCTCGGTTGTAATGGTTTCAATAGCACTTTTTGTCACTATTTTTGTACAGAATCGGGCTCTCGAATCAAACTTCATGGGTCCGATGAAGCCTTTGGAAGATTATTTTTTATATGGTGGTTATTCTTTCTACTTGGCAGAGTTTGCAATTAACTTCGCCTATGATAATGACAAATATTTGTTTCCTTTTTTTGGTTATGTTGGAGAGTTCTTTGGTAGAGAGTTTTTATTGATTGACAAAAGCTCTTTAGTAGATAGTGAGTTTGTTCTAAAATTTCGAGTGTTTTATAGTGATTATCGCCAACATTTCGCTAATGTAATATATCCATGGTGGGCATGGTTTTATGGGGCTTATGGTTTTTTAGGTTTGATTTTTAAATCTATTTTTGTTTATTCTTTGTTAGCCATCTCCTTCTGGTTGAAAAGTTTCCCTCTTGTTTTTGTTATGATTTATTGGGGTTTATTCACCACCGCTCTTTCGTTTCCTATAATAAGTTTGGATGGATTTTTTACTTTATTTTTTGTTGTTTTTATAGACTTGGTTGCTAGAGTTAAGATTACTAAAGGTTGATGTTGTATGAATATTAAAGTTGAAGGTGGCCACGAAAAGGCTGATGTGGCGGTTGTTATTCCAACACATGAACGTCCAGAGCTACTGAAAAGGTCTATGATGTCTGTTCTCAATCAAACATTGCTGCCATCAGAAATCATAGTAGCTGATGATACAGGTAGTTTGTTGACGCAAGATGTTGTAGAAACTTTTAGTCAGGATTATCCAAGTGTTGATATAATTTTTCTATCAAATTCTTCCTCTGGTGCTTCCAGTTCTAGAAATCTTGGAGCTCAATTTGCGCGGAGTTCGTATGTTGCATTTCTCGATGACGATGATATTTGGCTACCTAATAAACTTGAAGAGCAAATGTCAATGCTTGAAAAGCAAAATTTAGACGCTGTATTCTCACAACTAATAGTTAGATATGAGGGGCTTGGCATAGAATATGTTACAAAAACAAGCAATGTCGAAAACCCGCTGAAGTCGATTTGTACCGAAAACTATCTTGGTGCAACAATCTCATGTTTAGTTTGTAAACGTCTCTTTCTTGAGCTTGGGGGGTTTGATGTCAGCTTTCAGGCGAGGGAAGAGTATGATTTGTGGATTAGGATTATATGCTTCAATGCCAAAATAGGTGTTGTGGAGAAGCCATTAGCGATTTCTCATCGTTCTTTTGAAAGAAAGAGAATTTCTTCGGAATTGGTTCGTTATGAGCAGGGTGTTGATTTGCTGAACCGCAAACATAGAGACCTAGTAGACCGGTGCCTAACAAAAAAAGAACGCAGCCAACGCTCTTCAAAGCAATTTGATTTTTTAGCAGCGCAAGCGGTGTCTATTGGTAAACGATTGGGGTCTGCGAAATACTATTATAGTTCTTTTATTACTACACCTAAGTTTAGGACATTAGTCTTGATGCTCTTGAGTGTTTCCTCTCCCTTGTTTCTCATAAAATTACGTAGTCGAATGTGAAATTAGAACTAATCGCAGGCACTTTTGTCGAACAGAGAGCTCCTTCACTGCTGTGTCAAAGTTTCATTGTTTTAAATTTTTTATTGTAGGTGTTAGTTTGAGTAACTCATACAACCCGTTTGAACGCACTATTGCGCGTTTATTAGCAAGGGCGCCCTTTTTTAAGAATTTTGCTAAGGCCGCTTACTCTAGACTTGTTTATTTTCGTTCAAAAAAGGATTATGAATACGATTCAGATTTTGAAGTTATACCTCTTAACCGAGATAGAGATCGCGAAAGTTTCTTTGGCTACTTTGACAAATCTCCTGTTACAGACAACAACCACACGCTGGTTCACAGAAGCGGCTCTAGAACGGAGGAGTTGCCACAAGGAAATCAATCGATAGCAATTGTTATTATTGACTCCAATGGTAATGAACTCTTTGAGGTAAAAACTAGAGCGTTTAACTGGCAACAGGGCTCAAGGGCACATTGGCTTGATTCGGAACACTTCATCTTTAATGACTTTGATGATGAGATCCAGAAGTACATTAGTCGCGTTTTCTCAATTAAGACTCATAAAGAAGTCAAACGATTTGAACATGCTGTGCAAGACTCATTTAAGAGTGATTACTTCTTGTCCTTGAATTACCGTCGATTGATGGCGATGAGACCCGACTATGGGTATCGAAACCTTCCCCCCCTGAAGGAAGAGGAACTGCAGCAAACTGATAAAGATGGTATTTGGAAGGTTTCAATCGAATCGGGTCAAAGTGAACTATTACTATCTATTGATGATGTAAAGGCAATTGATCATCAGTCGAGCTTTAATAATGCCACCCATAAAGTAAACCATGTTAGCATTTCTCGCTCTGGTGAGCATTTTATATTCCTTCATCGTTATTTTGTAGGCAAGCGTCGTGTTGACCGATTAATGCTGTCTACGACTGATGGTAAAGAGGTCAAGACACTCGCTGCCCACGGGATGGTGAGTCACTGTTTTTGGGCGGATGATTCAACAATTTTGGGTTACCTGAGAGGGCCAGGCGAAAAAGATGCATATTGGCTGATCGATATTCATACTGGCAATATGACCCACTTTGCTAACGGTGTCTTAGATTCGTATGGCGATGGACACCCACATGTAGTTGGAGACTGGTTTATTACCGACACGTATCCAGATAAAGCCCGCATGCAGTATTTGATGCTGTGCAATTGGAAAACAGGTGAGGTTAAGCGTCTTGGCGAATTTTTCCATGGGTTTAATTTTAATGGCGAAACGCGTTGCGACTTGCACCCAAGAATGTCACCTGATGGCAACAGTGTGTTCTTCGACTCTGTGTTTTCGGGCAAGCGACAGCTTTATCACATCAGCTTAAATTAGGAGTAGTCTGCTAAGTATCACTCATCTGCAGATCGGCAGGTGGTGAACATAAGCTGATTAAGAAAGATGAATAAGATTTCAATATTGATGTCTCTCTATGATAAGGAGAGTCCTAATTTTTTGGCCCAGAGTTTGGAAAGTCTAGCCAAACAGACAAGACAACCAGACGAAGTCGTGATTGTTTTCGACGGTCCGGTAAATGATGCGCTGACTGAAGTTGTTGATGAGTTCTGCATCTTGTTGTCAATCATTAAGGTACAGTTGGCGACGAACTCAGGTCTGGCTATTGCGCTGAATGAAGGGTTGAAGTACTGCTCGGGGGATTTAGTCGCCCGAATGGATACTGATGACGTCTGTGCTGCTGAAAGGCTGGAAAAGCAAGAGCGTTATATTATATCAAATCAACTTGATATTGTTGGTACAGCAGCTTCAGTCATCGATTTTACTGGTGAAACAACGGGTGTAAGAGTTAACCCAGAGAGTCATGCTGATATTGTTAGGAAACTCTGGTGTAACCCCTTCATTCATCCGAGTGTTATGTTCGTCAAAGCAAGATTAGATGAGATAGGTGCCTATGACAACTCGTTGAGAAGGCGTCAAGACTATGAGCTTTGGTTTCGAGCAGCTAAGCATGGTTTAAGGTTTGGTAACCTTCAAGAGAAATTGATGGAGTACCGTTTTGATCAGCACACACTGCAGAAACAGTCACCGAAACTGGCTTGGAAGCAAGGCAAGATTGGATTTAAAGGGAGTATGTCTTGTAAATTGGGCTTGGTGAAGTCCTTAGTTTGCTTCGTCCCTTTTGTTCGCTCTTTGCTACCAATTGAGCTTCAAGTGAGACTGACCCAATTGATGAAGTCTTTTGACTCTCGCACAAAATAATAGCTTGAATATAGCTCTGACGTGTTCAGTAAAAATTGGAATTAAATATGAAATACTTGGTTACCGGCACAGCCGGGTTTATTGGCAGCGCCGTAGCTGAAAAGCTCCTCTCTTTTGGACATGGCGTCATCGGTATCGATAACATCAACGATTACTATGATGTCAAGTTAAAGCATGCAAGACTGAGAAGAATTCAAGCACCTGCATTTGAGTTTGTACAAATGGACATCGCTGATGGTGTCGCGCTGGAAGCTCTTTTTTCAGAGCACAAGTTTGACCGAGTTATTCATCTAGCAGCTCAAGCGGGCGTTCGTTATTCAATAGATAATCCACAAGCGTATGCAAGCTCTAATTTGGTTGGTCACTTGAATATCCTTGAAGCCTGCCGAAATCATAAGGTAGGCCATTTGGTTTACGCTTCCTCAAGTTCAGTTTATGGCCTGAATGAAAAAGTTCCATTCTCTACATCTGACTCTGTAGATCACCCAGTCTCACTTTATGCAGCGACGAAAAAATCTAATGAGTTGATGTCTCACAGTTATTCCCATCTGTACGACATTCCAACCACAGGGCTGCGCTTTTTCACGGTTTATGGTTCTTGGGGGCGTCCTGATATGGCTCCTTTTATCTTCGCTAAGAAGATATTTGACGGTGAAACAATCGACATTAATAACAATGGTGATATGTGGCGCGATTTCACGCATGTTTATGACATTGTTGAGGGTGTTGTGCGAATTGCAGATGCGGTTCCACAGCGAACTGATGACTGGAAAGTCGAAACGGGTGCGCCTGCATCGAGTTCTGCACCATACGCCGTTTATAACATTGGTCACGGCTCACCGGTGAACTTGATGGACTTTATTAAAGCACTTGAAGCTGAAATTGGCATTGAAGCTAAGAAAAACTTCAGAGAAATGCAGCCTGGAGACGTGTACCGAACTTATGCAGACACAACTGATTTATTCAAAGCGACAGGCTACAAGCCTCAGATTAACTTGGAAAATGGTGTTGCTGAGTTTATTGCATGGTACCGCGCTCACTATTCAGTTAAGTAGCTGTCCAATAAAAATGTTAATCAAAAATAGTTTTAACTGATGAATATATTACTGACCGGTAGTAGTGGCTTCGTGGGAAGTCACTTTTGTGGCGACACTAACATAAAACGTATTGTTGTACGTGAAAATGACAACTGTGACCATTGGGGGTGCGAGCAATATACGGTTGCTGCCCTTAATGGACAAACGGATTGGTCTGATGCTTTTAGTGGTATTGATGCGGTAATCCATCTTGCCGCGCTTGCTCATTCACGAACATTCACCAGGGATGATTATCAGCAGGTAAATGTAGATGGTGCGCTACATTTAGCGCAAAAAGCTGCATTGGCTGGAGTCAAAAGGTTTGTATTTGTGAGCTCGATTGGTGTGCATGGCGCGAATACTTATGAAGCTCCATTGACACCAGATAGCCCACTTCTACCCGATAATGATTATACGTACTCTAAGCTCTCCGCCGAACAAGGTTTGAAACAAATTGCAAACGAGACTGGGCTTGAACTCGTTATAGTCAGGCCAACTCTGGTGTATGGGGTAGATGCCCCGGGTAATTTCGGGTTGTTGAGTAAGCTCATAGCACGAGTTCCTGTTCTTCCATTTGGCACGATTAGTAATAAACGTGACTTTATCGCAGCACAGAACTTAGCTGACCTTCTTTTACGTTGTGCTACGCACCCAAACGCTAGTGATCAGGTGTTTTTAGCGAGTGAAGGCGAAACAGTATCGATAGGTGAGTTTACTAACCAAATTGCGCGAGGGTTGAATCGAAAAATCATTCAACTTCCAATTCCTGCCTGTTTGTTTCGGCTTGCTGGGCGATTGACTGGAAAAACACAACTTGTCGAACAGCTAGTTGGTAACCTACACGTAGATAATTCCAATTTGAAACAACTGTTGGACTGGACTCCTCCACTCTCGATGGAAGAGGCTATGTCGCAACTGAATAAAGGACGAAAATGATTCGTACAATAGACTTTTTGGCAGCATTTTTGGGTTTGCTGTTTCTATGGCCAGTTCTTCTGATTGTTGTCGTGTTGGGTATGTTTGATACTGGCTCACCGATATTTGTGCAGGAGCGAGTGGGGCGTAATAAGAAACCATTCAAGTTAATCAAATTTCGAACTATGTCAGTGGAAACGAAATCCGTGGCGAGTCACTTAGCCAATACTGCCTCGATTACAAAACTCGGAGCTTTTTTACGAAAAACCAAGATTGATGAGCTTCCACAATTGATTAATGTGGTTAAAGGGGAAATGAGCCTAGTCGGTCCGCGCCCAAACTTGTTTAATCAAGAAGAGTTAATTAACGAGCGTGATGCTTTAGGTGTTTACGATGCTTTGCCGGGTATTACCGGTTTGGCGCAGGTACAAAACATTGATATGTCGACACCGGAGCTGCTTGCCAAAACCGATAAACAAATGATTGATACTTTGACGCTCACGCATTACTTTAAGTATATCATTATGACCGCGACGGGCAGTGGTGCAGGGGATGCAGTCAAGTAACCGTTTCCTAATGGTACGTAGCCTTGGTGAAGGTGGCTGGTTGTGTGCTCTTTGCCATGGGGGGCAGCACGTTAGTGGGATGAATGTCTCACGGTGAGACACCAAAGGTCGTTTCATATGACTTTTTATCTACATTCTAATATCCCAATAGTAGGAACAACCTATACTCATTGAGGATCTCATCACCAGTTTGGTGAGCGAATATTTCATAAACTCAAATAATAAATACTATGCAACGTCTACAATTTCTTTGGCAGTTATCCCGCACCAATAAGCGCATTGTGAGTGTGTTGATTGATGTGGGTCTTATCTCGATTGCGTTTCACCTCTCTTTGCTGGTACGCATGGGCAATATTGAACACTTTACCAACCCGGTGGTATGGGGCATTTTTGTCGCGGTTGCCGTAGTGACTGTTGCGGTGTTTGCACGCCTTGGCTTGTATCGTGCAGTACTGCGTTATCTCACGTTTCAGGCCTTGTTTGTGGTCACTATGGGGGCGGTAGTCTCAGCGCTCTTGCTTGCTGCACTCAGTTTTTACACCAGCGATCCGTTTCCACGTACCGTGCCCATTATCTATGGGGCGTTTTTAGCGTTATTGTGTGGCGGCGCTCGCGTGATTGTTCGCTCTCTCGTGGCGCAAAGTTATGCGCACAAAAGTAAAGAAGTGTTGATTTACGGAGCAGGTTCGGGGGGGAGACAGCTCGCCATGGCGCTGCGTGGTTCGGGAGAGTATCGGGTTCGCGCTTTTATTGATGGCGATCCAACATTAACGAACACGGTCATTTTGGGGCTTCCCGTGCTTTCAATGTGCGATGTGATGACCACAGTCAATAAGCACGATATTTCCCAAGTCTTGCTCGCGGTGCCTGGAGCCAAGCGCTCCCGTCGAAAAGCTATCTTGGATGAGCTGGCTAAGCTGCCTGTTGAGGTGCGTACGGTGCCGGAGATGACCGATATTGTGTCCGGAAAGGCCAAAATTGATGAGCTCAAAGACGTCCCAATTGAAGATTTATTAGGCCGTGATCCGGTTGCGCCCCAGCAAGTGTTATTGGAAGCGAACATAAAAGACAAAGTGGTCATGGTGACTGGAGCCGGAGGCTCGATTGGATCTGAGTTATGTCGCCAAATTGTGATGCAGCAGCCAACGGCGATTGTGTTGTTTGAACTGTCGGAATTCGGTTTATACCAAATTGATAGAGAGTTGGGTCAGCTCAAAGAAGAGCATGGCTTACGTTGTGATATCATCCCGCTCTTAGGTTCTGTCCAGCGCGGGCATCGCCTGGAAACGGCAATGAAATCGTTCAAGGTACAAACGGTCTACCATGCGGCGGCTTATAAACACGTTCCTTTAGTGGAATATAACGTTGTGGAAGGCGTTCGCAATAACATCTACGGAACGTACCTTACGGCCTGCGCAGCAATTGAGGCGGGGGTGGAGTCTTTTGTACTCGTCTCGACGGATAAAGCTGTGCGTCCAACCAATGTGATGGGGACAACCAAGCGAATGGCTGAACTTGGACTTCAGGCTCTGGCGGAGCGTGAGAATAAAAAGTCCAATGGGACACGGTTTTGCATGGTTCGCTTTGGTAACGTATTAGGCTCATCCGGATCGGTGATCCCTTTGTTTAAAAAGCAAATCGCGAACGGTGGGCCTGTTACAGTAACTCATCCGGAGATCACGCGTTTCTTTATGACGATCCCCGAAGCAGCTCAGCTGGTCATTCAAGCTGGAGCCATGGGTAAGGGGGGCGACGTGTTCGTTTTAGACATGGGAGACTCGGTGAAGATTACCGATCTTGCAACCAATCTGATCCACCTTTCCGGTCTCGAAGTGAAGTCCAAGTCCAATCCTCATGGTGACATTGAAATTCTGTTTGCAGGTCTAAGACCTGGTGAGAAATTATACGAAGAACTGTTGATTGGCGACAACGTTAAGAACACCGCCCACGAGCGGATCATGACTGCCCATGAAGTTCACCTGCCGCTTGAAGACTATGAATCTTTGCTCGATAAACTGGACTTGGCTTGTCACGGGGTGGATCACGAGCGTATCCGTGAGCTTCTCCTGGAGGCACCTACTGGCTTCAATCCTACTGATGGGATTGGTGATTTAGTTTGGAACCAAAGCCAGAAGAGTCAGTTAAAGTTGGTGGCTCCAGCTGACACGAACAATATTGTCAATGCGTAGACTTGCATCAGTGGACTGTTTTTCGGAGTAACAGCAAGGGTGTAAGTTGATTATAGAGACATTGGTTTTCAGTAATTGATAGAGATGTAAGAGAAAATAATAGAATGAAAATTGCAGTTGCAGGTACGGGCTACGTGGGTCTTTCAAACGCCATGCTTTTGGCTCAGCATCACGAAGTGGTGGCGGTCGATATCATCCCAGACAAAGTGGCATTACTAAACAACAGACAGTCGCCTATCGCCGATGTTGAAATTGAAGATTTTCTGGCAAACAAAACACTTAATTTTGTTGCGACCACAGATAAAGCGCAGGCTTACGACGGCGCTAAGTACGTGGTTATTGCGACGCCGACGGATTATGATCCGGCCACCAACTACTTTAATACCTCTTCAGTTGAATCGGTGATCAAAGACGTGATGGCGATAAACCCTGAAGCGGTGATGGTCATCAAGTCGACGGTTCCGGTAGGTTATACGGCTCGCATTAAACAAGAGCTGGGTTGTGAAAATATCCTCTTTTCTCCAGAGTTTTTACGCGAGGGTAAAGCGCTTTACGACAACCTACACCCATCTCGTATTATTGTCGGTGAGCGAAGTGAACGTGCCGAGACTTTCGCAAGTTTATTGGTCGAGGGTGCGGTAAAAGAAGACATTCAAGTACTGTTTACGGATTCAACAGAAGCAGAAGCGGTTAAGCTGTTTTCAAACACTTATTTAGCGATGCGTGTTGCGTATTTCAATGAGCTGGATTCTTATGCAGAAGCGCATGGCTTAGACGCACGCCAAATTATTGAAGGTGTCGGTTTAGATCCTCGTATTGGCAATCATTACAATAATCCATCGTTTGGTTACGGTGGCTACTGTCTGCCAAAAGACACTAAGCAGCTTCTTGCAAACTATCAAGATGTACCAAATAACATCATTGGTGCAATTGTAGATGCAAACCGCACGCGCAAGGACTTTATTGCCGAGTCGATCATCAAACGCCAGCCTAAAGTCGTCGGTATTTACCGCCTAATAATGAAGGCAGGTTCTGATAACTTCCGCGCTTCTTCTATTCAGGGGATCATGAAGCGCATCAAAGCAAAAGGCATTGACGTCGTGGTATATGAGCCTGTTCTGCAAGAAGAGGAGTTCTTCAACTCTCGTGTCGTAAAAGACTTGAATGAGTTCAAACAGACTGCTGATGTGATTGTTTCAAACCGTATGGTAGAAGAACTGGCTGACGTCGCTGATAAAGTCTATACACGTGACCTGTTTGGTAGCGATTAATTTCAATTTTCTTAAAGCTAAAGGCTCCTTCCGTGGAGCTTTTTTTCAGTTGGTAATTAAAAATGATAAAAAAATGTCTATTCCCTGCAGCGGGTTACGGTACGCGTTTCTTGCCTGCGACTAAATCCATGCCAAAAGAAATGATGCCAGTGGTCAACAAACCACTCATCGAGTATGGCGTCGAAGAAGCTATTGAAGCAGGCATGGATGGCATGTGTATTGTGACGGGTCGTGGCAAGCATTCACTGATGGATCATTTCGATAAAAACTACGAGTTAGAGCATCAAATTAGCGGTAGTAGTAAAGAAGTACTATTAGATGATATCCGTATTTTGATTGATTCAGCGAGCTATACCTATATTCGTCAGCGTGAAATGAAAGGCTTGGGTCATGCTATTCTGACCGGGCGTGAGCTAGTGGGTGACGAACCGTTCGCTGTGGTATTGGCCGATGACCTGTGTGTTAACGAAGACAAAGGTGTGCTGGCGCAGATGGTTGAGTTGTACAAGCAGTTCCGCTGTTCGATTGTCGCCGTACAAGAAGTCCCAGAAACAGAGACGCATAAATACGGTGTGATTGCGGGTGAGATGATCAAAGATGACATCTTCCGCATCGACAATATGGTTGAAAAGCCAGAGCCGGGCACCGCACCAAGTAATCTGGCGATCATTGGTCGCTATATTTTGACTCCGGATATATTCGAATTAATTGAAAATACTGAGCCGGGCAAAGGTGGCGAAATTCAAATCACGGATGCGCTGATGCAGCAGGCACAAAACGGCTGCGTATTGGCGTACAAGTTTAAAGGTCAGCGCTTCGACTGTGGTAGCGTAGAAGGTTACATTGAAGCGACAAACTACTGCTTTGAGAATATTTACAACAAACCTTCGAAAAATCAGGTTAAAGAAGTGCCTGCCGAGCAGGTTGCTTAATTACGTTAGGGCCCAGGTACTTAAGTCCTAGGCCCTATAACCTCATACATCAATAAACCACCGAAAATCCTTTCTTTTCTAACGCTTTCCCCAATACTTGTTGGGCTTCATCTTCCCCATGAATCAAATGAATGGCTTTTGGTTGTGTGGGAATGCCAGTAATAAATTTGAGTAAATCACTTTTGTCTGTATGGGCGGAATAACCAGATATAGTATGAATCTGGGTACTAACTTGGATTTCTTGAGCATCTATCTCAACCTCTGAATTGCCTGATAGTATCGCCTCACCTAACGTACCTTGAGCTTGATAACCTGCGAATAGCACATCGTTTCTTTCATCGGGAAGAAGGCCTTTCAAATAGTTGACGATTCTGCCGCCTTCACACATTCCGGAAGCGGCTACAACAAGGGCGGTTTCATCAGTTGAAGCGAGTCGGCTTACTAAGGCTGTATGCTCGGTGTGACTTTCAACTGTAATACACTGTTCGAAAGCAAGTGGATGGCGTTGATTGTCTAATCTTTGTTTTGCTTCCTGACTCCATAAGGTTTTAAAACGTCGATACGTTTTTGTCACTTCTTTTGCTAGAGGGGAGTCTAGGATGATCGGTAATGACGATGCCAATTCATGCTGGTTAATCAATTGCTCAATATCAAATAGCAGCTCTTGTGTTCGGCCGACACTAAAAGCAGGGATCAGAATCACACCACCATCTTTTAACGCATGATCAATGATGTCGTTTAAACGCTTTGTACGTGTCGCAATGTCTTCATGCTGTCTATCGCCGTAGGTGGATTCTATAAATAGGTAGTTCGCGCGCTCTGGCGATTGTGGATCAGGCAAAAGTGGCGTATTCGATGGCCCTAAGTCACCGGAGAAAACGACAACTTCATTATTTGACAGTTTAAATTCGACATACGCAGAGCCCAATATATGCCCTGCAGGTTGGAAGCGGACATGTGCGAGAGCAGGGATTTCTACCCACTGCTGATAATCACAAGGTTTGAGTTGCTTCTTGATGATATTGAGGACTTGTTGTCGCTGGCGGTAGTTTAAACCGAGTTGCAGTTTCAAGCCGTCTTCAAGCATTAAGGGAACGAGTTCCGCCGTTGCTTGCGTGCAATATATTGGCCCTTTAAATCCAGCAGCTAGTAACCATGGCAATCTGCCAATGTGATCTATATGAGCATGAGTGAGAACGAGCGCTCTTATCTGTTCGATAGGAAACTCAATGTTCAGAGAGGAGTTGCGACCATTAAAGCTGAGATCCTTGCCTTGAAAGAGCCCGCAATCAATCAAAATACTGCCATTGTCGAGCTTAAGTTCATGACAGGAACCCGTAACGGTATGCTTTCCGCCATGATGGATAACGCTGGCGATGTCTGAGATTGGTGTCGTCATGGCTTAAGTTCTCCTTCTATCTTCAGCATAGGTGAGTAGGTAAGAAAAGAGTAAGGCTTATGACCTAGTGGATTGGATGTAATTCGTTGGAAAATTAACGAAATGCGATGAGGTTAGCACCGAAAAACATTGCCATCTTAAAGGGTTAATAAGGAGAATTTAGAATATACGGAAATAGTTAGCTGTTGTTTAGTGTATTTGCATTGGTTTATTTGCTGTTTGGATATTCCTGATGTCGCAGGAGCTTCTCGGAATGACGGGGTTGAGGAAATGAGTTAGGACGAGGCTTATCTTACCAATAGGCGAGCGACTCGTCACAGTTTTCCAAGTTCGTGGTACAATTAGCATTAAGTTCAAAGAGTTCCTCTCGTAAATACAACGTAAGCGCTTTCCTGCTGTCGATTACAAGAGAAAACATGTAAAGGTTAAAGATGCAATCAGATCATGAATTCCAAAACTGGACGGTTATCGGTGTCAACGCCAGTTTAAAACTGACCCACTTATCGACGTTATCGCCGAAGTAAAATTGACCCACCCACGTAATTAACCTTTACCTTAAGATAGATTTTCTAGAACCGCTGGTATCGTTCCAGCCGCCTTCTTTCCTTTTAATCGATAGCTTTCACCGCTGATCTGTACGATGTGTGAGTGATGAAGAAGCCTATCGAGTAATGCGGCCGTTAATGTAGTATCATCGGCGAATGCATTTGACCATTGAGAGAACGGCAAGTTACTGGTCACGATAATACTGCCTTTCTCATAACGTTTGGCGATGACGTTGAAAAACAAGTTCGCCTCTTCTCTGCCGAACGGTAGATACCCGATTTCATCGACGACAAGCAGTTTGGGAGCAAGTACACTGCGTCTCAAGTAACTTTCTAGTTTACCTTGAGCTTTCGCAGTAGAGAGTTGAAGCATCAAGTCTGCTGCCGTGATGAACCGCGTTTTAAAACCTTTTTGGACTGCAAGTTGACCAAGACTCACTGCAAGGTGGCTCTTACCAACGCCACTTGGCCCAAGTAACACCACGTTTTCCTTTCGCTCTATGAACGCCAGCCCTGTTAGTTCCTTGAGCTGTTTTCTCGGGGCACCCGTTGCGAACTTGAAGTCATAATCATCGAACGTTTTTTCCATCGGGAAGCTGGCGAACTTAGTCAGCGTGACTCTCGTGCGTTCTGCTCTCACTTCCAGCTCTGCGCTCAGAAGTGACTCTAAGTAATCGGCTAGGCTCAGTTCACGACTGTGGGCGACTTCTGCCAGTCTTGACCATTCCTGACCGATAGCTTGTAACTTCAGCGCAGCACAAGCAGCTTCAATGCGATTCATTTGAAGGTTCATACTCGCACCTCCAACAGAGCGTCATAGGTTGAGAGAGGGTGCTGGAAGCTCTCAAGTGGCATCACACTATCGCTGATTGTTAGTGGTTTGGCTGGACGTGTCGGCGATGGTAGAGACTGAAGTGTAAAGCGCTCTTCATCTAAGAGAACTTGAGGCTTGGCACCTGTCGTACCATGAGTTCGTTGATGAGCGACGGTTTCTAGCCATGCGCCGATATGTCCATTAAGAACATCGGCGGTGATTTTAAGTCCATGCTGCTTGAGTGCTGCCGCAAGCGGAGTGACGAAGCTGTTCTTCAAGTAGGCGTTAAATCGCTCCACTTTTCCCTTAGTCTTTGCGCGATATGGACGACAGGCTCTTGGTTTAAAGTTGTATCTCTTGGCGGCGGTGAGCAACGCAGGGTTCCAGCGGTGCTCACCTTCACCATATGCATCTCGCTCTATCATGATGGCTTTCGCATTATCGAACAGCACTTCTTTGGGGACGCCACCGAAATATTCAAACGCTTCTTCAAGCCCTTCTATCCAGTCTTCTTGTCGCTCTCGTTCACTAAAGCGAACGAACGTCGCTCTGCTATAACCCAGCGTTGCCACGAAGGCTTTAACACGCACACCTTAATGAGTGATAGTCGTGAAGTCGACTTGCATCTGCTCACCTGGCAATGTCTCGAATCGAACCACAGGCTCGACAGGCGTACTAGGTTTGTACTGTTTGATGTACTCCTTGAGCATCGTTATACCGCCTTCATAACCGAGAGATTTTAGCTCACGTAGTAAGACAGTTGCGGGTATCCAATAAGGCTTTGCGGCTTCAATCCGAGTACGCAAGTAGTCATGGTAAGGCTGTAGCTTGGTTGGTCGAGATATACGCTCGGGATACACAGGCGCTTTGTCTTTATTTCGAAGATAAGTGCGAACGGTATTCCTTGATATACCCATATCCTTTGCGATGCGGCGGATGCTTCGCCCTTGCTGATGTAAAACGTGTATTTCCACTAGTTGCTCCTGATTGATCATAATCCGCCGCTTTGTCCATGTTACGAACGGATAGTTTGACTCAGGTGGGTCAATTTTAAATCGGCGTTAGTGGGTCAGTTTTACATCGGCGATGACATCGGTAAAGGTGCAGAGCGAGTTTGTTTTCAAAACCCTTCCAATCCTGCTCAATGTGTGAAGTTGAGCCAGAAAGACGCTGCGAAGAAACCTATCGAGAAATTGAGTTTTTTGAGTGACTAAAAAAGAAAAGCGTTCAGTTCACACATATTCCAGAATTTTTGGGGAAGGTGATAACAGAGACTCAAGTTGGCTTTAAGCAGCAAGTGGTTTTGGACGAGGACCTGTTAGTTTCATTAAACCTTGCACAATATATTGTGCAGCAAGGGAATGAACTCGATATCGACCATTTGCTGTTGGAGATTCGAATTCTAAAAGATTACTTGATCGAGAACCGAGTTATACCAAGTGATTTAGTGTTGACGAACTTGCTGGTGAGGCAGGCTGAAGGGGCTATTACACTCTATTTGGTTGATGGATTTGGTAATACAGAATTTATTCCGGTATCGGACTTTATCCCTTACCTAATGCATAAAAAGATTAATCGTAAGTTTAAGAAATTTCTAAGGAAAAACTTGCACGTTTTCATCAAGAAGAAAAAACAGTTGAAGAGTTAGAGGCTTACGGCAAAAAAATCGATAAGTTTGAAGACCTGTACCTTTGAAGGTGTTTTATTTGGTGGTTTGATGTTGGTGGGTGACGGTTTTGAACCGAGATAGAGAAAGGGATGCATGATGCATCCCTTTGTTATTTTTATTTGTTTAAAAACAAAATTAAGCTTTTGCTGCTGCCGCTGCTTTAGCGATTGCTGCGAAGCTCTTCGCGTCTAGAGAAGCACCACCAACTAGAGCACCATCGATGTCTGGTTGTGAGAAGTATGCTTCTGCGTTTTCTGGTTTAACAGAACCGCCGTATTGGATGATTACTTGCTCAGCAACTGCTTCGTCTTTTGCTGCGATTAGTGCACGGATAGAAGCGTGGATGCGTTGTGCATCTTCAGCTGTCGCTGCTTTACCAGTACCGATTGCCCAGATTGGTTCGTAAGCAATGATTGCGCCGTTTAGAGCTTCAACGCCGTAAGCGTCGATAACTGCGTTGATTTGACGAGCACATACTGCTTCAGTTTCGCCTGCTTCGTTTTGTGCTTCAGATTCACCGATACAGAAAACTGGTGTTAGGCCGTTTTCTTTAAGGAAGTTAAATTTCTTCGCGATGAACTCGTCTGATTCGTTGTGGTAATCACGACGCTCAGAGTGGCCGATGATGATGTGAGTAGCACCGAAATCTTTCAACATTTCTGGAGACATGTCGCCAGTGAAAGCACCGCTGTTGTTTAGGTCAGTGTTTTGCGCACCTAGAATGATCTTGTTACCGCCTTCTGCGATTACGCGCTCAGCTAGATCGATGTAAAGTGCTGGTGGAGCTACTGCTACGTCAACACCTTCAACGCCTTCAAGCTCAGCGTTAAGACCAGTTAGCAGCTCAGTTACCATCGCTTTGCTGCCGTTTAGTTTCCAGTTACCCATAACTACAGGACGACGCATAGGAATATCTCCGTATTATCTATTAATGATTAATGTAAAAAATCTACGAAAGAATATAACAGAATAATTTGAACAGATCATGATTGGTATCATGTCTTGTTCGGCTTTGTACATCTGGTCAGCGTAGCACTTGTTTCTGTCAGTTCTATCAAAAGTAATCAAAAGCAATCGATTGGTGATCACGTAGACAGAATGATAGTTCATTCCTCGGAAATTGCAGCTTGGATTGGTATTACTACGCACTGGATTTTAATGTTGTAGAAAGGAATCAAAATGCCAAATTTGGTTTTAGAGTACTCGAACTCAGTGGAAGAGCGCGTCAACGTTCAAGGTTTACTGGAAGATTTACATAGAGCAGCCTTGGATTGCGGCCTTTTTGAATTGGCATCAGTGAAGTCAAGAACACTCCGCTGCCATAACTGGCTAATAGGTGAAGAAGGCGACAGTCTGGATTTTATCCATGTAAACTTTGAGTTACTGGAAGGAAGAACGTCAGAACAAAAACGCGCGTTATCCCGAGACTTAATGGTTGTACTTCAAGAACAAGCCAGCCATGTTCACAGCCTAACGGTGAACATTCGCGATATGGATGTGGAGAGTTTTCAGAAAGTAGTGAATTGATAGTAACAGCTTGTTTCTCGTGTCTTTAGTTTTACGTTGCTCCTTCCTAAAGTGAACGGGCTCGGCTAATCTAGAGTTATTTATTTTTGGGATAATTGTGAATGTTGACTAAAGAGCTACTGTTTTCTTTTCGAGGGCGCATCGGGCGTAAAACATTTTGGATATGGAACATTGTCTATTACGTTTCTATCTTAGGTTTTGGTGTGGGTATCAATCAGCTGTTTCCCGCGTTTTCTTACCTTCTGCTGCCTATTTTTCTCTTGGTCATGCTTATTCCTGATCTCGCGATTACCACAAAGCGCTGGCACGATCGTGATAAATCGATTTATTGGTTAGCGCTTAATATTCCTTTGGTTTTAGGTCGGCTCGCTACACCAATGACGAGTCCAGTTTCACAAGAGTCGGCTACGCCGCAATTGTTCATTGCTTCTATATCTTTAATTTGTGGCGTATGGATCTTGGTTGAATGTGGTTTATTAAAAGGAACGAAAGGCCCCAATCAGTACGGTCCTGATCCGGTTGGATAAATGATGCCGCTCGCTAGGGCAACAGTGAGCGGATTGATAAGTTTAAGGGCGATTATTACAGGATCCGAGAGTCATCAACAATAATCGTCATTGTCCCTCAGCGAGCTGAACTGAACCACATTATGTGTCTTTTCAGGTTGCGGTGTTCCTTGCAACGCTTCTCTGAACTTCATCACTTGTTTCTGTAGTTCATTCATCAATACCACGTTGACATGGTTTGGGTTTTTACAGTTGTTGATCACTCTGTCTATATGGCTCTGCTGCGCCCAAAGTCGTGGCTGCATGCTTTCTGATGCGCCTTCTATCATTTCGCGGGCTTTATCTTGTCGGAATTGCTCAAAAGCTTCCGGGTCATCTTGTGCCATTTTCATCAGCTCGTCGAAAGAGGGCAGAGTTTGCGGTTTGTGGTTACGCAGATTGGCCATCGTTTGTCTCCCAATCTATACGGATAGTTACACTTCGATACTAAAAGCGTATATCACGGAGAAGGCCGGAACGTCGAAATGACTCTGTAGTCTCAGATATAAGAGAGCGGTTTTATAGATGAGTTCTAGGTAGGAACTGCGTGTTTTTAATCATTGCCTACGCTTGAATACGGTATACGCAACGTCGCTGGCCGCTAATGATATGCTCAGTGCGTTCCACACGAGTTTCATCGCCAAGTAGTGCTTGGAACACACTTAGTTCTGACTGGCAGAGACTAGGACAACGTGTAGCAGCTTTACAAATAGGGCAGTGGTTCTCAATTAAGATAAAACTGTGCTCATCTTGCTCAAGCTCTGCCATGTAGCCTTCTTGTTCTCGTAATGAGACCAGCGTTTTCAATTTGCTTTCCAGCGTGTCACATTGATCAAGATGTTGACGATAGTTTTGTAACGTTAGCTTTTCGCGTTCAGAGGTCACTTTCTCGAGGCCATCTTTACCAAATATGTGTTCGACGGCTTCGATGAATTGTACGGTGAGTTCACCATGGCGGTCGGCAAATTGCTCATGGCCTTTTTGAGTAAGAGCCCAGTGTCTGGTCGGGCGACCGACTTTGACTTTGACGTCGTAGATAGACAGGATGCCATCATCTTCTAAACCTTGCAGGTGCTGACGAGCCCCCATGGTTGTCATACCTAGCTCAGAGGAGAGTTGTTTTGCAGTGACGGAACCATCACGCTTAACGATTTGCAATATCCTATCTACGGTCTTCATATACCCACCATTTATACGTCAGTAGATATTATGCGCGATAGGGTTAGTAAAGAAAAGTGTTGACTTAATTTGAGTGTGGCTTTGTAGGTGCTATCTCTATGCGAACCAATATATACACTCTGAACAGTGAGAAACGAGTGTGATTCAGAATCTATTGCCCGGTTGTTCGGAAAGAAAGGCTCAAGCTCAGACTGAGCGAGAGCCTCGAGAAATGCTTAAAGAATAATATCGCGCACTTCTGGATCTTTACGATCTAAGTAGTGAGTCGACTTAATGCGACGAATAGTACGGCATCGACCACGCACGAGCAGCGTTTCTGTGGTTGCGATATTGCCTTGGCGAGAGATGCCTTCTAGCAAGTCACCTTTAGTAATGCCTGTTGCTGAAAATACCACATTGTCGCTACGAGCCATGTCTTCCATTTTGAGGACAACATTCGCTTTTACGCCCATTTCATCGCAGCGTTTTAGTTCATCTGCACCGTAAATGCGGTTTTCTTCAGTATCGCCTTTTACTTCGTGACGAGGAAGCAGACGACCATGCATGTCACCATCTAGCGCTCGAATTACCGCTGCTGATACTACCCCTTCTGGCGCGCCGCCAATACAGTACATCATGTCCACTTCACTGTCTGGCATACAAGTCAGAATAGAGGCAGCCACGTCTCCATCAGGCACCGCAAAGACACGTACACCCATTGCTTGCATTGCTGCAATAATGTCATCGTGGCGAGGTTTCGCAAGGGTAATAACGACTAGGGTATCAAGTGGCTTGTTCAGGGCTTTTGCTACGTTCTCTAGGTTTTCTTTTAACGGCTTCTCTAAGTCAATTACGCCTTTTGCGCCAGGGCCAACAACCAGTTTTTCCATGTACATATCTGGCGCTTTAAGAAAGCTGCCTTTCTCACCTGCGGCAAGTACGGCTAGTGCGTTCGATTGTCCCATTGCCGTCATACGCGTCCCTTCAATCGGGTCGACTGCAATATCCACTTCATCACCACCAATACCAACTTGCTCACCAATGTATAGCATTGGCGCATCATCGATTTCACCTTCACCAATGACAATTTCACCACTGATATCTGTTTTGTTCAGTAGCGTGCGCATAACTTCAACAGCTGCGCCATCGGCTGCGTTTTTATCGCCACGGCCAAGCCATTTGTAACCAGCCAGAGCTGCACCTTCAGTCACACGGGAAAATGCCATTGCTAAATCGCGTTTCATGATGTCTCCAAGTAAGCAAGAGGGAAGAAGAATTTGCGCGGCGATTCTATCACAAGGTCGAGTAAACGTTTGCCTTTTTGCGAGGCTTTTACTTTATCTAACTTGAATTTGATCAATACTTAGGGCGATTTTCAGCGTAGCGGGACGCAAAATCCTTGCTCAAAAATGCTTCGGTGACAAGAAAAGTCAGCGTTTAGTGAGATTGCGCTGATTTTTTGACCGAATGATGCAAAATATCGAATATAGTGAGTGTTTCTCATCGCGACGCTGAGTAGAATGAACCTTATATAGGTTAGGTGTGCATCAATCTCGCACATCGTCCCAACGGAATAACATAGGTAGGCCAAGATGTCTTTTGAAGTACTAGAACAACTAGAATCTAAAATTCAAACTGCAGTTGACACAATCACTCTTCTTCAGATGGAAGTCGAAGAGCTGAAAGAAGATAAAGCTAAACTTGCGGAAGAAGCGAACGAGCTTCGCTCTCAACGTGAAGAGCTAGAGCAAAAAGCACAACAAGCACAGCAAGAGCACGCACAATGGCAAGAGCGCATTCGTGCACTACTTGGCAAAATGGACGAAGTGGAATAATTCAGCTTCTTCATTCCAAATTAAAAACACCCGCGTTAAGCGGGTGTTTGTGTTTTAGGGAAGTAGAAAATGTTAAGACAAGGCTAGGCGCTAATAGCTAAGAGAAAACCCTATAACTTAGACACCTAAGACTCGCTATGCTTCCTCGTCCAACTCTAAATCAATATTCAATGGTTCAGACGACAGGATAACTCCGGTGCTATCGGCATAAATATAATCTTCAGGTAAGAAGCTGACGCCGCCAAAGTTGACTGGTACATCCAATTCGCCAATACCCTGGCTGGTCGCTCCAACAGGAATAGAAGCGAGGGCTTGAATGCCTAAATTCATATCTTCAAGTTCATCGACTTCACGAACACAGCCGTAAACGACAATGCCTTCCCACTCGTTTTCTTCCGCAATGGTTGCGATTTCTGCATCGATAAGGGCTTTACGTAGGGAACCGCCACCGTCAATTAACAAAACGCGACCAAGTCCATCTTGCTCTAATGTCTCGCGGATCAACGAATTATCTTCAAAACACTTGATGGTGGTGATTTGCCCGGCAAATGAAGCGCGGCCGCCAAAGTTACTGAACATTGGTTCAACCACATCTACCTGATCGAGGTAAATATCACAGAGTGCTGAGGTATTGTATTCCATAGCGTACCTTTCTAAACAGAAATTGGTTGTCTTTGAGTATATCTAGGCATTAAGTCAATGCAATGACAATCCTTTTTTAACTTACTAGAGTTTGAGCTACCACAATTGTTGCAAACAAAACGTTGGTGACTAGAGAGCATTTCACGATGACTGGCATCATTGGTGCTATCTGAGCGGGCTTTTGTGTATGCCAAACTGCTTTACCATGATCGGCCACGAAATAAATACTAAGTAAAAATGGCAAGCTAATCCAAACGGGTTTGTCTTGAATTAACAAGTAAGCTGCAAAGGCAAGGATAGCTCCGCCAAGTAAAATAAAGTGGTACTGTTTGGCTTTACGTTGACCTAAGCGTACCGCCACCGTGCGTTTACCACACTCTCGGTCGTTCTCTATATCACGCATATTGTTGATATTGAGTACTGCAACGGCGAGTAAACCGCAGCCTAAAGCAGGTAAGAATAGCGTGGTGTCTACGTGACCAGTATGCAAGAAGTAGGTACCGGATACGCCGAGTAGACCAAAAAACAAGAACACTGATATATCGCCAAGCCCCACGTAACCGTATGGTTTGCTACCCATGGTATAAGCAATGGCTGCGAGAATGGCCAAAATTCCCAGCCCGATAAAAGTGACAATGCTTTCCAATGAACTTAGTGAATAGAAAACTAACACCAAGCCTGAGATAGCGGTCAGAACGATGTTAAAGATAATTGCTTGTTTCATTTGTTTCGCACTTACCGCGCCAGACTGCATCGCTCGTAATGGGCCGAGGCGTTTGTCGTTATCTGTGCCTTGAACGGTATCGCCATAGTCGTTTGCCAGGTTGGACAGAATTTGCAGCAATGTCGCGGTTACGAAAGCCATGATGGCAATCGTCAGTGAGAAATGACCCGCCGAGTACGCGAGCACGCTACCTGTTAAGATAGAGACCAATGCCAGAGGTAATGTTTTTGGACGAGCGGCTTCAAGCCAGATCTGTAGAGATTGTTTCATGGAAATTTCGTGCTAGTAACCAATGTGCCCAGTATAGACATAAATTTTTATGTACACTATTAACTTAAATCAAATAGGAGACGATTAAGTAAACTAATATGAGTATTAAAAGCAATACAGCGAGGTTCCTATAGCCTTAAGTATTCATTATTTATGAGTGATTCTATAACTTTATTTCTTTTCATGTTTTTTGAAATTGATATAGCTTTAAGTTTTTCATTGCTGCTTTCAGATAAGTTTATACAATATTGCTTTTTAGATTGAACTTTATCTCTAAACTTCTTTTGATCCCATGCCTTTTTTATCCTCTTAATAGTGATTTCTCTTTTGTTCTCTTCAATTGCATCAAAAAAAGCGATAATGAAATCTTTCAGGTCTTGCGTTGAGCTTTTATTATTCCAAATGTGTTTAATAACCAAAGGCTCATGTTTAAGTATGTAGCTCCATGCCCACTTTATTTTTTCCTCATCATCTTTCAACCATGAAATGATCTCAGTTTTATCAAGTGATAAATACCACTTTCTCACAATCCCCCTCTCTAGTTCAATATGGCTATGCTTGCTTCTATTTACCTTTCTTATATATGATAGTACCCAGTCTACTCTTTCTTTAAAACTGCTTCCATTTGGATTTAATGATAGTTTTCCGGATAGTTTTTTTTGAATGTAAAACCATGAAAAATTACAAAACCTTTCATTTTTTCGTATTTCATTTTTTATGTATAAAATTGAATTGTATTTTTCTTCTATTTTCCCGACAATCCTTTTGCAATCTTCAAATGAGTATGATTTAAGAGTAGTATTTATTATGTTTTCATTTTCTTTAATACTTAATGATTCGTCCCATACTGCTCTAATACCATGTGTTGATAGCTGATTAGTATAGAACTTTCCCATGTTTTCATCTTTAATCATTACATCGTAATCTTCCATAATTAAACCCTCTTAAATAGTAATTTTTATCAGCCAGTATCTTACATTTACTACAATGTAGTTTCAATCTGCTCAGCCTTTATCTTTCAAAACTACAATGTAGTTTTTCAGTGATGTAAGTTAAAAGTTGATTGTCACTAATCATTCATGGTTGTAGCTAACTTCAGAGTCGCTCTTTCGCATGTGTTGTTCAGGGGCTTAGAATTAACGCTTACTAGATATGTTGGTATGGTTAATATACATACATAATTAAATATATAGTTAACCGTATATACTCACTTAACTAAGTACTTATATCCTACACACTCTACCTTAGTAGAATTGGTATGCTCTCCTTAAATACCATGTATTAAATAACACAGTAATTCATATCTTTGGATGAATACCAAAGAGAATGAATGATGACTTATACTTACAAAGGTTTAGAGGTTCTTTATCCGGTCGATCAACTCAATAAACACTATCTAGATCGTATTATATTAACCATGTCTAAAGTATTAAAAGACTATAAGAGAGTTCATGCGTTAAGACTGGATCTGAGACTTCCTGTTTCTGACAGTGAAAAAGACATACTTTTCAGAGATGAGATTTTGAACAATACATTTAATCAAAAAAATATCATTAAACGATTCTTTGAATCCTTGAAGGCAAAAATAAAAGCGCAAGAAAAAAGAATGAAAGCGAGTGGTAAAAGGGTATATCCATGTCACCTACGGTATGTTTGGTGTAGGGAAAGGAATAAATCTACAAATGACCACTATCACCTTGTCCTGTTTTTTAATAAAGATAGATATTGGAGTAGCGGTTATAGAGATAATGAAGAAAGTTTAGCAAGACTCATTATGGATGCATGGAATAGCGCACTAGGAGAGTGTGTTGATAATGCAGATAGGTTGGTTCAACTTGTTTATAAAGGTACGCATTATTTAGAACAAAATAAATACGACTTCGAGAATAAATACCAGGCCCTCTTTACAAGACTCAGTTACTTTGCCAAAAATAGAACGAAGCATTATGGTGAAGGAAAACGTTGCTTTGGAACTAGTCAGGGATGATAGCTAATATTAATCTGCTCATCTGTTTAGTATTTCGAAACGTGATTGCTCTATAGATTGATTATAAGTGTAGAGATAACTGGAGAAGCATATGGTCTCTTAGGTTCAACTTGCCATTCGGGGTATGCTAAATAAGCACGCAGCATTCGGTGGTACGGTCATGCACTGTTGGTAGATTGGCCTCGATAACATCAGTAGTGTTAATGGTATCCGTTCTCAGGCCCCTACGTCTGTGTCAGTGTAAATGCCGTCTCACGTACTTAGTTATTCATGTATTATTTCCGAGTACGCTTCGTTGTGCTCTATAATGACATTGGGAGTCTGACAAAAAAATAGGAAGCTAGGCCTCCTATTTTTTCGATCTGCTGAAGATTACTATTTGGTTAGAGTTACACATGCCTTCCATGGAAAGTTAGCAGGTGCAGGTTTTACTGTATTAACCGTAACGCAGTCTTCGAATGACTGACCTTCAAAGTCTACATCCGTTAGACGATACCAAATACTAACGCCAGTATCAGTGTATTCAATTGATGCGATTTCACCGTGCTGGAATTCACCAATAACTTCGAATGTCATAGGACGACCTTGGTAGTCGATAGCCCATGCACCAGCTGGACGTAGTCCTCCGATTTCATCAGAGCCGATATTAACACCGCCAGTGTAAGCAAACACAGGCAAGTCTTTGTTAGGTAGCACGCCGTCACCATCGATGTCGATGAAGTAATCTACGTGTGGAATATCAAAGTCTAGACCGTTGTCTGCGTAGTACTTCTGAGTGTTCTCGTAAGCTGCTGTTTTGTACAGTGCTAGGCTGTACTTGGTCAGAGCTTGTTTCATTTCTTCAAACTGAACGGAGTTAGGCTCTAACAATACCTGACCAATTTTCTCGATTTGTTGCTCTAACGTGAGTCCGTTTTCGGTTGCCATAGTTAAAGTACTTGCAGAGATCACGAGTAGCACAGTGCTGGTATCGCCAGCGTTAGAAAGGTTGACGTTATAGAAGTTAATGCCATCTGCCCATTGCTCAGGATCATAACTATAAAGGCTTAGCAGCTCAGTGGTCGCCTCATGCACCGCCTCCTCAAAGGTCTGCCCGGCTTGTACCTTTGCCATGATACTTGCTTTCATGGCCGCTGTAGCGACATTGAAGTTCACTTGTGTCGTTGCGTTCATATCGACAAAAGCGCTCATGCGCATCTGCTCATCACTTTTTCCTGTCAGCTCATTAAAGTAATTCCCCTGTGCAACGAGCTCGACATAAGGCGTATTGAATCGCTCATTCATGTTGTAATTACCTTCATAGTCCTCTATTTGAGTGGTGTAAGAGATGTCGGTCTTTTCTAAGTCTTGGTTAAGTTCATATGTGGTGACGACTGAACCAGGCTGTAGAGGACCTTTCTGTACTGCACCACCAAATTGATATGATTGCCCTGAGTCGTTATTGTCACGCCCGCCAGAAGAGCCGCCACATCCGATTAAGGCTAAAGGAATAGTAAAGAGAGCGATGGTAAGTAGGGGTTTAGATAGGTTCATTCTATTTCTCCATAATAAGTTTTAGAGGGTACTATTTTGTTTAATTCAAGATGAGAGTCAGCGATATCAAACAGCTCTTTAACTTCAGACGAGAGCAGAGTCGCATCTGTTTGAAGCTCAAAGCGAAAGCTCGACATCGTGGCCTCCTGGATGTTGCAAAGAGGTAAGGTGTTCAACTTGGTATGCGTGTGTGTACGCCAAACGAGATAAGGGCTGCCGTGATGGAGTACGAGACTTATTGGTTGAACGTTAGTTAGGCGTAGAGTGCCGTCTCCTTTGTTTATCTTTAATGAGATAAGACGTTGTTGAAGTGTCGCTAGACATACAATCTGAAAAATTTGGATATCGACTTGAGCGTGTTTACTCAATGGGGTTGGGGCTGTGATAGGAACTTTGGATGACCAATGATTTTGAATGTTATTGATGTCTTCAGGAGTTATGTTCGAAAGGAGGTCATCTAAGAGTGGAGCAAGGCTGCTAGGCAGATGATGCTTGGTTGACTCGATGAGCCAATAGATCAATACCGCTTCGTGAGCCGTCGTGCTCATCTTCAGAGTTTCGGTTTTTTGGTAACCAAAGGGTTTGTCTCTATCATCCACCATTACATTGGGAAACATGGCACAGATAGCGGACAGATTACGTTGGATAGTACGCAAGGAGCGCTCTAAACCAAGCGGGGAAAGTTGAGCTTGAATTTGCCTGGCGGTGACTTTCTTATTGTAAGGAATAAGGTTGTAAATCGCCAAGATAAGCTCAAGGTGATACTGAGTTTGGTTAGGTGGCGTCATGGTCAGTTCAACAAGGTTCGTTTTGTTGGGTATGACAATATCAAAAAGGCGCGACAAAGCTTGTCGTATCAATGCCTTAAGCAAAAATGATACGACGAAATTTGTCACACCTACGTCATGAAGTGTCGTGATTAAGGGGGCAGAGGCTTACTTTCCAACGATGGATAAATCGATTTCGTCAAAATCCATGCTTGAAAGATGCCGAGCGAACGTTTTCATCCATACCTGAAGAAGGTCGATTACTTCTGGATGTTCAAGGTTTACCGCCCCTGTATCGGGCTGATAACACCATCCCTTGACAAGATGAAAGTACAGTTCAGGCTGAACGTTGAGCGCGCTCTCAAATGGGTAAGAAAAGCTGATAAAGAAGACAATTTGCCAGGGCTCTGAATTTGCAGTGCGTTGGAACTGCACTTCAACAGGGTGAATGCCTCGGCCATGGCGGTAGTAGCTTAATTGGCGGCAAGTCAAGAGCAACTGTTTGGCATTGTCAGGTAAAGAGTACCCCTTCAATAGCTTCTCCAACTGCTGACGCAATTGTGGCGCTAAAGAAACACCACCATAAATAGTGTTGATCATATCCACCCCTTTTCTGCAAACGAGACACTACTTTCTCCCACAACGATATGGTCAAGCACCCTTACATCCACTAACGCTAAAGCGTCGATAAGCTTGCGTGTGATACGCCTATCCGCTTGAGATGGGGAAGGGTCACCAGAAGGGTGGTTATGCGCCAGAATGACTGCCGCTGCATTCACTTCCAAGACGCTTTTGACGACCTCGCGCGGATAAACGCTGGCGGAGTCAATGGTGCCTTTAAAGAGTGATTTAAACTCGATGACACGGTGCTGGTTATCAAGTAGTAGCAGAGCGAAAACCTCGTGCTCCGCGCTGGCTAGTTTGAATCGAACATACTCTTTGGTTGCTTCAGGGTTACAAAGGGCATTACCTCGAACGTAGCGGTTAGCTAGGATTTCAGCAGCATGCTCTAGGATTTCATTTTCTTGGTGTTTCTTTTGTTTATGGTAGTGAAGGTTATCGGTCGGCATAGGTCCTCCAAGAGTGAAACGATAGGAACTTCACTAAGAGGACATATATCTGAAAATAATTGATTCCAAGGGAAGTTGGAAAGAATTCTAAATGTTTAACAACTAAGTAAGTTTTCAGAGAACATTTAATTTTGAGCTTAGACTATTTAGTTCTGGCTATGTTGAAATTGCTGTTACCTACTTTGACTTAGGAGACTGTTCAATAATGGAGAGATAAAAGTTGTGAAGTGAACGATAGAATTAAGTTCACCTAATAAGAGTACGGATGTTGGAAATTTATAAATATATATCATTTGATGCATACGGTGCTCTTGTTAGATAACGAGACGTTGCAAAGTTTGTTTTTCCATAAAAAGGGTTGCCGACGGCAACCCTTTTTCTACTTATTAATAATGGAGTTTTTATGTCTTTGTATCAAACGCTTGGTAGGGCTATTACTGGAACAGCGAGTGTTGCAGGTGTGATCGCTTCTGCGCCAGTATTTGGTCCGAAAGGAACTATTACATCTAGTGGTGTTGTTGTGTCTGTTTTGGTTGGAACATCAGCAGCATTGCTTGACCAAACAGTGCAATCCACATCTTTGCAAGACCTTACTGTCAAACCTAACGAGCATTGTGACGAACTATAAGCTACAAAATCTTAGGTAGATAAAGAAAGCCATTACACAGTGTCATCCCTATTAAAAGTGGCGTGACGGTAATGGCTTAAATGAACTTACATTAACCAAATGAAAGTTTCCAAGTGTGCACATTTACACAATGTAATTCACTAGGCTAATTGAATCTTACTATTTATAGGATAAATCGGCTTAGATCTTCATCTTCAATCGTATCGCCTAGTCGCGCTTTCACGTAAGCGGAATCAATAACGAATTTAGCGCCAGATTGCTCCGCTGCGTCGTAAGAGATTTCATCCATCAAGCGTTCCATTACGGTGTGTAAGCGACGAGCACCGATGTTTTCTGTGCTTTCGTTGACCGTCCATGCCGCTTCCGCGATTTGCGTGATGCCGTCTTCTGTGAACTCGATGTCCACATCTTCCGTTTTCATCAACGCAACGTACTGCTCTGTTAGAGAGGCTTTCGGCTCTGTTAGAATACGTTTGAAGTCGTTGCTGCTTAGTGCTTCTAGCTCAACACGAATTGGTAGACGACCTTGCAACTCTGGGATCAAGTCAGACGGTTTTGCCACTTGGAATGCACCAGATGCAACGAACAGAATGTGGTCTGTTTTTACCATGCCGTGCTTGGTTGATACTGTGCTGCCTTCAATTAATGGAAGTAGGTCGCGCTGAACACCTTCGCGTGAAACGTCTGGGCCTGAGCTCTCACCGCGTTTACAGATCTTGTCGATCTCATCGATAAATACGATGCCGTTGTTTTCAACGTTGAAAATCGCTGCTTCTTTTAGCTCTTCTTGGTTTACCAGTTTTGCCGCTTCTTCTTCCGCTAACGCTTTCATTGCGTCTTTGATTTTCAGCTTACGTTTTTTCTTTGTGTCGCCAGCGAGGTTTTGGAACATGCCTTGCAGCTGGTTAGTCATCTCTTCCATACCAGGAGGCGCCATGATCTCTACGCCCATTTGTGGTGCGGCTACGTCGAGTTCAATTTCTTTATCGTCTAGTTGGCCCTCACGCAGTTTCTTACGGAAGATCTGGCGAGTGTTAGAAGACTCTTCCGTTTGCTCTGCTTGACCCCAGCTATCACGTGCCGGTGGCAGTAGCGCATCAAGAATACGTTCTTCCGCTTGCTCTTCTGCGCGGAACTTCACTTTTTCCATCGCTTGTTGATGCGTCATTTTTACCGCGACATCTGTTAGATCACGGATGATGGTTTCAACTTCTTTACCAACGTAACCCACTTCGGTGAATTTTGTCGCTTCAACTTTGATGAAAGGGGCATTTGCCAGTTTTGCGAGGCGTCGTGCGATTTCGGTCTTACCAACACCAGTAGGACCAATCATCAAGATGTTTTTGGGCGTCACTTCGGCACGCAAGTTTTCTTCAAGCTGCATGCGGCGCCAGCGGTTACGAAGTGCAATCGCAACCGAACGCTTGGCTTTTTCTTGACCGATAATGTGGCGGTTCAATTCATGAACGATTTCGCGAGGCGTCATTTCAGACATATTCTTTCCTTACTTCGTTACGATTACGCGGTTGGTTTTTCAGGCTCTACTGTTGAGTCTAGCTCTTCTACCGTGTGGTGATGGTTAGTGAAGACACAAATATCACCCGCGATATTGAGAGCTTTTTCCGCGATCTCACGAGCATCTAGATCTGTGTTTTCTAGTAGGGCGGTTGCTGCTGCTTGTGCGTAAGCACCACCAGAGCCAATCGCAATCAGGTCGTGTTCTGGCTGTACGACATCACCATTACCGGTAATGATTAACGATGCGGTTTCGTCGGCAACGGCAAGTAAGGCTTCGAGCTTGCGCAGAGCACGATCGCTACGCCAGTCTTTGGCTAGCTCAACTGCTGCTTTGGTTAGGTGACCTTGGTGCATTTGCAGTTTGCTTTCGAAGCGCTCAAAAAGGGTGAAGGCATCCGCAGTACCGCCGGCAAAGCCCGCTAGTACTTGGTTGTTGTATAGGCGGCGAACTTTGCGCGCATTACCTTTCATTACGGTATTGCCTAGAGATACTTGGCCATCACCCGCGATGACGACTTTATTATTTCGACGTACAGATACAATGGTAGTCACAGTCGACCTCTTGATTATTTCTCTTTGGATTTAATTCAGTATATGGGGGAGGAGAAATGGGGATTCAAGGGGGCAAAAAGAAAGGCCCTAGGATCTTAGCTCCTAGGGCCTGAGTTTAAAGATTTTCTTTCCAAATCGCGCACGGCTCGATTTTCGCGCGTTGCAGTTTATGACGGTCACGTTCTGCATCACGTTTGAACTTATACGGACCTAGTACCACGCGATACCATGAACTGCCTTCTTTCTTACGAATCTTGCTCGACATCCCTTGGAATGCGATTGCAAGCTTGCGCTCTTCTGCTTGTGCCTGGGTTTTGTACGCGCCACACTGCATGATGTAAGGAATTTTAGAAACTTCAATTTCTTTGGCCACAACTTCAACTTCACGTTTCGGTAGTGACTCAACATATTCCCATTTTTCTTCTGGTGGTGGCGGCAAATCTTTTTTCGGTTTTGGTTTACTTACAGTGGTTGTTGGCTGTTTCACTACAGGCTGTTTAGGTTCTGGATCGCTACTCAAAAGGTAAAGACCATAGCCAAAACTACCCACTAGCAAGATAGCGAGCAGACCACTACGCCAAGGCTTTTTTCTTATCGGCGGCTGTTTTTTTGTCGACTTTTTTGGGGCGCCTCGCCCCCGTCTTACATAATCTCTATTTGCCACGGTTATTTCTGGTCATCAAGGATTCTTGCAAATATGTTAATCCAGAACGAGTTGAGAAAACACCCTATTGATAGAATCTTGATAGCTAAAGCGCGACAACGCCCGAGTATAGGGGGGTGTTTCAGTTCTCGCTTATATTTATTCAGGGATACACAAAAAGCAGGAGGGTAAATAAAAAGCGGCGCCTTAGCACCGCTTTAGGGATGAATACTAATCTTTAGGTTAAGGGCGCTGTGGTGGCGCTGCACTTCCGCGAATGACGAGATTAGTTTCAAGCAGACGCGAGCCTGAATGCACGTCGTGGCCTTTTAACATCTCGAGCATCATTAGCATTGCTTGTCGACCAATCTCATAGCGAGGCTGAGAGATAGTGGTCAACGGTGGATCGCAGTACTGAGCGAAGTTAATGTCATCAAAGCCCACAACAGAGAGATCTTGCGGGACTCGTAAGCCAAGCTTTTTCGCTTCTTGAATTGCGCCGATGGCCATTGTGTCACAGTGACAGAAAATAGCCGTTGGTGGCTCTGGCAATTCGAGCAGTTTACGAACGGCTTTTGCTCCGCCATCAAAAGAGAATTCAGTAATGACACTATATTGTGGATCTTTATTGATGCCGGCACGGCGCAGGGCTTGTTGGTAGCCTTGTTGGCGGAACTGACACAATATTGCTGTATCTGGTCCAGAGATTTGAGCAATGCTTTTATGACCTAATTGGGTCAGGTAATTCACCGCTTCAAATGCTGAGGTCAGGTTGTCAATATGTACTGTCGGAAGCTCGAGTTCAGGCGCAAATTCACACGCCATTACCATCGGAGGTAAGTTCTTTTGTTCTGGCTTACTGACATCGAATGGTAGATCTGTACCAAGCAGTAGCATTCCATCTGCCTGCTTAGTAAATACGAGATTAACGAAAGAGCTTTCGCGTTTCTTCTGTTGTCCGCTATCGCCCAGAAGGACTAGATAGCCATGTTCCATGGCTGCATCTTCAATACCGCGAATAATTTCAGAAAAATAAGGATCACAGATGTCGGGAACGATAGTAACAATGGTTTTTGATTCGTTTCTACGTAAGTTACGCGCTAATGAGTTTGGAGAATAACCCGCTTCAAGTACGGCTTCTTCTACTCTCTTTCTTGTAGAAGAAGAGACCTTCTCTGGATTCATTAAGGCTCGAGATACCGTAGCCGTAGACACTCCCGCAAGCTGGGCAACATCCTTCATTGTCGCCATAGTTTTTAACCTCTCATTTATTTTTTGCCAAGGTGACGTTATTCCGGTTTGAAATCAGAGTAATCGACCGAGTTAGAGCTGTGTTTGCTCTTCGCTCAGTTCGTGTTAATGAGTGGGAAAATGGATTCTTCACCGCGATATCAATTTATGGGAATAGTCATTGTTTTAATTTAAGCCTGTGCAAACAAGTCACTTTAGACTTTTCTAATTTGGATAGTCTATTCATTTCTAAAGTGAAAGTTACGGTCTGTTTAACAAAAATTGCAATCTTGGTGTGATTTTGGTCACATTAAATGGTAATTCATTACATAGTTAAACGTTTGCTAGCTGAGATCTTGTGGTTCTATGTCTAAATTCCAGCGTACTTTCTTAGCATTTGGCAACAACTCAATAGCAGGTTTGGCACTGGTTAATAACTTTTGCATCAATGAACGATGTTGAGTTTGTAGTAATAGTTGCCAGCGGTATTTACCAGCCCGCTTAGCCAAAGGTGAAGGAGTTGGGCCTAATACCATACAAGAACTATCGAACAGAGGGTGTGACTCTAACGTAAAACGAACCTGACGCAGGAAGTCTTCAACTACCTCACTTTGGTTTGCCTCTGCTTTGAACAGAGTCAAGAAACTATAAGGCGGAAGCTGAGCCAGTTTGCGTTCTTCCAGAGCAGTCATAGCAAAGTGGCGATAGTCTTTTTGAAGCAGGGCCTGCAGCAAGCTGTGCTCAGGATGGTGGGTTTGTAGGATAACCTCGCCAGGTTTACTTGCGCGGCCGGCACGACCTGCGACTTGAATAAACAACTGCGCTAGTCTCTCGGAAGCGCGGAAGTCGCTACTATAGAGAGAGCCATCAACATCCAAAAGAGCAACGAGCGTTACATTTGGAAAATGGTGCCCCTTAGCCAGCATTTGGGTGCCAATCAGAATTTGATGTTCACCTTTACGAATTGATTCAAGGGCATCTTCCAAACTACCTTTGCGACGTGTGCTGTCTCTGTCGATGCGAATAGCGTTGTATTCTGGAAATAACTGAGCCAATTGTTGTTCGAGTTGTTCCGTTCCTACGCCGACGGTAACCAGTTGAGTTGAACCACACCCCTGACACTGATGAATTACCGGTTGTTGTGAGCCGCAGTGATGGCAGCGTATTTCGTTGCTGTAATGGTGGAACGTATAGTACGCATCACAGCGTTTACATTCTGCAATCCAACCGCATTCATGGCACATCAAAGCGGGCGAAAAGCCTCGGCGGTTAAGAAACAACATTACTTGATTGCCAGCTTTTAAATGCTTGCGCATTTCGGCAATCAGTTGGGCAGATAAGCCACTTTCTAAATACTGACCTTTTACATCTAACACTTTATTGGTGGTTGGTACGGCAGAGCCAGCTCGTTGGGTTAGTGTTAAATGGTGATACTTGCCTGACAAGGCATTGTGCAATGTCTCCAGTGCAGGTGTGGCTGAGCCCAGAACAATAGGCACTTGCTCCTTGTGCGCACGCATGACCGCGACATCACGAGCGTGGTAGCGCAAGCTGTCTTGTTGCTTATATGAGGAGTCGTGTTCTTCATCGACAATAATGATGCCCAGATCCGCAAAGGGAGTGAGTAGGGCAGAGCGTGTGCCGATAATGATTCCGGCCGCTTTGTCGCGTGCAGAAAGCCACGCATTCAGACGCTCCGTCTCGTTTAACCCGGAGTGGATGACGTCAACTGGCACATTAAAACGGCGTTTAAAGCGGTTGATGGTTTGGGGCGTTAAGCCAATCTCTGGTACTAAAACCAAGGCTTGTTTACCTTTCTCTAAGACCGGCTTGATCAGGTTGAGGTACACTTCTGTCTTACCTGAGCCCGTGACGCCTTCTAATAAATAGGAGGCAAAACCTGTTTGGCTATTTACACTCGCAATAGCCAGCGCTTGTTCGTGGTTGATCTTTGGCTTCTCGACGTCGCATTCAACGTGCTGTCCCCACTGGGTGATTACAGGCCTCTTCTCGATACGTTCAATCCAGCCTTTCTCTTCTAAAGACTTTAGTACTGTTGAGGCTATCTCTTGGTCGACAAATTCCTGGTGAGGCAAAGCGCCGTTAACCAACATTTGCAAGACCTTCTGTTGTTTGACCGCTCGACGATCAAGCCCTTGCATCAGCTTGTCTTTACCGGATTCGGTAATTTGCCACTCTTGTAGCGTCGCAAAATCTGCAGGCTTTCCTTTACGTAGAGCTGCTGGCATCGCATTGTGTAGCGTATCTCCAAGTGGGTATTGGTAGAACTGGCTGCACCAAGTCAGCAACGAATAAAGCTTTTCAGACCATATCGGCTGAGAATCAAGAACTGCTTTGATTGGCTTGAGTTGATCTTTGGGAAAGTCCGAGTGATTAACCATCGCGGTGACGATGCCAACTAACGTTTGGCGTCCAAAAGGTACGGAAACGCGTCCACCAATGATCGGAAACAGGTGCCCCGGAATGGCGTAATCAAATTGTTTGTCGAGCGGAACGGGTAATGCCACTCTAGCAATGGTTGGACGCATAAATTCTTAGCTATTAAAAAAGAGGGAAAGGAAATGAGAGTCTATTAAAATCGGTATGGAAATTCGAGTAAAGCAATGCGATTCAGCGTGAATCGTGCCTCTATGATTAGTCTGGCTAAAAAAGTGGCGAAAAAGTTGCCAAATGTGTTGATCCGAGCAATGTGATTCTTTACTATATCGCGCCTTGAGATATGGCTTCGGCAATTAGTTGATGCGGTATCCCATTTTATTATTAATTGCGTGTGGTGTGCGGCTTAGATTCGTATAGCGACACGGCCTACTATTGAGGTTATCCCATGAAAGCTGGTATCCACCCAGAATACAAAGCAGTAAAAGCGACTTGTTCTTGCGGCAACTCTTTTGAGTTCAACTCTACTCTAGGTAAAGAGTCTATCCACCTAGACGTATGTGACAAGTGTCACCCATTCTACACTGGTAAGCAACGTATCGTTGATACAGGCGGCCGTGTTGATCGCTTCAACAAGCGTTTCGGTGCACTATCAAGCGGTAAGAAATAATAGCAGCCGCTATTACGATTACAGTTTAGAAAAGGACGCTTCGGCGTCCTTTTTGTTTTCAGCCCTAAACCACCTACTTCAGTAGGTGGTTATCATCCGTTTCGGCTTTGCCTGTAAAACTAC
>NZ_JAWOSW010000021.1:0-81578 GCF_033338535.1 Vibrio sp. Vb2131 | reverse complement strand
TGGGTGTTTTTTATTCTAAAAGGCGAGTTTTCACTACTATTCTACCTCCATACACCCTGTAATCGCCCTGAATAAGGAAAAAAGATGAGCTCAATGAGAAGCTACAAAGGTATAAAGCCTGAACTTGGTGAGCGTGTTTACGTTGACCCAACCTCTGTTTTAGTCGGTGATATCCGAATTGGCGATGATTCTAGCATTTGGCCATTGGTAGCAGCGCGAGGCGATGTAAACCACATTCACATTGGTGATCGAACGAATATTCAAGATGGCAGTGTTTTGCATGTCACCCATAAGAACGCCGAAAACCCAAACGGCTACCCATTGATTATTGGTAATGACGTTACGATTGGCCACAAAGTGATGCTGCACGGTTGTGAGATCCACGATCGTGTTTTGGTTGGTATGGGAGCTATTGTTTTAGATGCTGTTGTAATTGAGTCAGAGGTGATGATCGGAGCAGGCAGTTTAGTGCCACCTGGGAAAGTATTAGAAAGTGGCTACTTATATGTTGGAAGCCCAGTAAAACAAGCTCGCCCTCTATCAGAAAAAGAACGAGCTTTCTTGCAAAAGTCTGCCAACAACTATGTGCAGAACAAAAACGACTACTTAAATGAAGTAAAAGACTTGAACTAAAACCCTGTTAACCGATGATGATATGGCCTTCTTCGTTGAAGGCTTCATCTTCTATTAGCTCTTCAGCCATTTCTTCTAGGTCGAATCTGTAATCAGTAAACACTTTAATTGCCGCTTGCTCAGTTTCAATCAGTGAACCACTGAGCTTTTCTAACTTTTGTTTCGTCACAAAGCACTCTATTAGTGCGCCTGATTGTTGCGCCGAAAAGTTTACCGATTGTGATACTTCATCCCATGATTGAATATCTGGGAATAAGATGGATTGATTCATCGCTTATTGACCTTCAAGATTCTTTCTTAGTTCTCTGAGAATTTGTTTGGCACCAGGACGTAAGCCACGCCAGAGCATAAAGCTTTCCGCAGCCTGCCCAACTAACATTCCAAGACCGTCATACGCATGAGCGGCACCATTCTCTTTTGCCCATAAGTTAAAGCTCGTCACCCCTTTGCCATAAATCATGTCATAGCTTGTACTGTTAGCGGCAAAGATGGAGGATGAAATAGTCGGCAGTTCACCACTAAGAGAAGCGGATGTGGAGTTAATGATGACATCATACTCTTCATCAATACTTGCCATCTCTTTGGCGAGGATAGGACCGTGAGAGACAAACAGCTCTGCGAGCTCTTGTGCTTTACTAAAGGTACGGTTGGTAATGGTTAAAGAGGTCGGCTTTTGATCGAGTAGTGGCTTAATAACACCACGAGCTGCACCACCAGCACCAATAATTAGGATTCGCTCACCTTCCAATACAACCTGATGCTGAAGCAGATCTTGCACTAAACCTGCACCATCAGTGTTGTCACCGATGATTTCACCATCGTCTAACTTCTTGAGGGTATTTACCGCGCCTGCTAACTGAGCCCGTTCTGTCAATCGACTAGCAAATTGATAAGCATCTTCTTTAAATGGCATAGTGATGTTGCACCCCTTGCCACCTTCAGCAAAAAACACCTTCGCCGCGTCAATAAAACCATCAACAGGTGCACTTTCTGCGGTATACACCAAAGATTGATTAGTTTGACGAGCAAACAAGGTGTGAATGAATGGCGACTTACTGTGTCCGATAGGATTACCAAACACGGCATAGCGATCGATTTGCTGGGTCATTTCCTTACCTTTGTTCCTTACTTAGATATAGAGAAAACAGGGCCACCTGATTACAGATGACCCTATCACTATCTATCTATATAGAAAAGGAGATTCCGTGCTTACCACTCTCGGGGCGTTAGGTATCGCTCGTAAAGTTCAGCTTCTGGCGATCCCGCTTCTGGCTCGTAGCAGTACTCCCAGCGAGCGAGCGGCGGCATTGACATCAGAATCGACTCAGTACGCCCACCACTTTGTAAACCAAATAAGGTGCCACGGTCATACACTAAGTTGAACTCTACGTAACGGCCGCGACGATATAGTTGGAATTCACGCTCACGCTCACCATACTTGATCTCTTTACGACGAGAAACGATCGGCAAGTAAGCCTGGCAATAGCCTTCACCCACTGCTTTGATGTAAGCAAAACACTTATCAAATTCCCACTGGTTTAGATCATCAAAGAACAAACCGCCAACACCGCGAGTTTCATTACGATGTGGTAGGAAGAAGTATTTGTCACACCATGCTTTATGCTCTTGGTAAACATCGTCACCAAATGGCGCACAAAGCAGTTTTGCAGTGTCGTGCCATGATTGGCAATCTTCTTCAAATGGATAGAACGGCGTTAGGTCAAAACCACCACCAAACCACCAAATTGGGTCTTCGCCATCTTTTTCTGCAATAAAGAAGCGGACATTGGCGTGTGAAGTCGGTACGTAAGGGTTTTTAGGGTGAATAACCAAAGAAACACCCATCGCTTCAAAACGACGACCCGCTAGCTCTGGGCGATGCGCTGTCGCAGATGCTGGCATTTCTTTCCCTTCCACATGCGAGAAGTTCACGCCTCCCTGCTCGAAAACAAGGCCATCACGCAAAACACGTGAGCGACCACCGCCACCCAGTCGCTCTCCTTTTTCACGTTGCCATGCATCTTCGACAAAGACGGCCTTTCCATCTTCTTGTTCTAACTGCTGACAAATGGAGTCCTGAAGTGACATCAAGAACTGCTTTACGGCGTGCTTATCGATCGCTGACATATGTTATTACCTATTACGTGAAACCTAATGATGGCTGGCTAGCAGGGTTAACCCTGTCTTAATATTTGTGAAGTTTTGGCGTCACGAATCTCGCTGGGTTTATCACGACCGCTGGTCTCGCCACGAAGAATGGCGACCAGCTTATCACCCAACTGCTCTTCGACTTCTTCCGTGGTCATACACGGTGGTAAGCCGGAAAGATTCGCGCTGGTAGAGGTTAACGGCTTTCCGAATGCATTACACATTTTTTGCACCAAAGGATGATCAGTCACACGAACCGCAATTGAATCAAACTGCCCTGAAACCCAGTTGGATACTTTATCGCTCGCTGGCATGATCCAAGTGTATGGGCCTGGCCAAGTGGCATGAACAGTCTGTAATTGTTCTTCAGTCAACTGAGATTCATCAATATAAGGCAAGAGCTGATCATAACTTGCCGCGATGAGAATCAGCCCTTTTTCTACCGGACGCTGCTTGAGCTCTAATAGCTTTTGAATTGCTTCTGGGTTATCTGGATCACATCCGACACCAAAAACCCCTTCTGTTGGATAGGCAATCACTTCGCCTTGCTTGAGTGCGTTGAGCACTTGTTCAAAGTTATCCACCGATTACTTCCTATTTGTTTGACTGTGTTGTTTTCACTAAGTGTACAAATATTCATTCTCAGACACTAAAGCAATTTTTTTATAAAATGTATCAATAGCGCCAACAACAAGACGCAAACGTTTGCTTGAGATAAAAATCCCCGTATAATGCGCACAAATTTATAGCTCACCTAATTTTTGCAGCTTAAAGGAGTTTGAGATGAAAGTCGGTATCATCATGGGTTCTAAATCCGATTGGCCAACCATGAAACTAGCAGCGGACATGCTAGAGCAATTTGGCGTGCCTTACGAAACAAAAGTCGTGTCAGCACACCGAACTCCTCAATTACTGGCTGACTACGCTAGTAGCGCAAAAGAACGCGGCATCAAAGTTATCATCGCAGGCGCAGGTGGTGCAGCCCACCTACCAGGTATGGCGGCGGCGTTTACTAGTTTGCCAGTGCTTGGGGTTCCCGTTCAGTCTCGTGCACTGAAAGGTATGGATTCACTGCTTTCTATTGTACAGATGCCAAAGGGAATTGCGGTTGGTACATTGGCGATTGGCGAAGCGGGAGCAGCAAACGCCGGTATCCTAGCAGCGCAAATCCTAGGCACTCATGATGAAAACATCATGGCGAAGGTAGAAGCATTCCGTAATGAGCAAACGGAAACAGTTCTCGCAAATCCAAACCCTGCAGAGGATTAATCAGATGCATGTACTGGTTCTTGGTGCGGGTCAGTTGGCTCGTATGATGTCTCTGGCTGGTGCGCCACTGAATATTCAAATTTCAGCTTACGATGTCAGCAGCGGTGATGTCGTCCACCCTTTAACTCAACAGGTACTTGGCCATGGCTTGGAAAATGCGATTACGCAAGTTGATGTGATTACTGCCGAGTTCGAGCATATTCCACATGACGTGCTCAAAGTTTGCGAAGCGAGCGGCAAGTTCCTACCAAGTACGCAAGCCATCAAAGCAGGTGGTGATCGCCGTATTGAAAAAGCACTGCTTGATGATGCTGGCGTGCGCAACGCGAAATACTACGTCATTGAAACTCGTGAAGACTTTGACCGCGCAATTGAACACGTTGGTATGCCAATGGTTCTGAAAAGTGCATTGGGTGGCTACGATGGTAAAGGCCAATGGCGCTTAAAAGAAGCTTCTCAAGTCGACGACATTTGGACTGAGATGGCAGAGTGCATCGCGGCAACACCAACTCAAGCGATTGTTGCTGAAGAGTTTGTTCCTTTTAACTGCGAAGTATCACTGGTTGGTGCTCGAAGCAAAGATGGCAGTGTGGAAGTGTACCCTCTGGCAGAGAATGTTCACACCAACGGTGTATTGAGTCTTTCTACTGCGATTGATGCGCCAGGGTTACAGGAACAAGCAAAGCAAATGTTCACGGCTGTCGCAGATAGCCTAGATTACGTTGGCGTATTAGCGCTTGAGTTCTTTGATGTCGATGGGGCACTTTTAGTGAATGAGATTGCTCCACGCGTGCACAACTCTGGTCACTGGACACAGCAAGGTGCAGAAACGTGTCAGTTTGAAAACCATCTGCGCGCAGTGTGCGGCTTACCATTAGGTAGTACGAAATTGGTTCGTGAAACCTCAATGATCAATATTCTTGGTGAAGACACACTACCAGATGCATTGTTATCAATGGATGGTTGCCACCTTCATTGGTATGGCAAAGAGAAACGTGCAGGTCGCAAGATGGGACACATCAACGTGTGTGGCGACTACCCAGGAGAATTGCACCGTAGGTTGTGCGCCCTGGCAGACATCTTAGACCCAATAGCTTTCCCAGCCGTGCAAGCGTTCGCTAAACAGCCTCAACACTAACGTTTGGCAGCAAAAAAACAAAAAAGGGTCGCACGATGCGACCCTTTTCAATTCCTTTAATTCATTTAACCTTGCTGGGTGTGCTGGCACTTACGGTTGGCACATTGCAATTTCACACCACTGGCGAGTTTCTTCTCCACCAACAAAGTAAAACCACATTCTTCGCATCTCCCTTTAACCGGAGGGAGATTCACTGCAAATTTGCATTTAGGGTAGTTATCACATGCGTAGAATGTTTTGCCAAATCGGGTTTTACGCTCCACCAAATGTCCTTTGCCACATTCAGGGCAAGCGTGTTGCTCTTGTGACTGCGCCTCTGGCTCAGGTTGATTAATCGACTCAATATGATGACAAGCCGGGTAATGGCTACAACCAACGAACATACCGTAGCGCCCTTGGCGGAGTACCAACTCATTGCCACACTCATGACAAGGCACACCCAACTCTTTCACGATGTGCCCATCATTGCTGTGTAGCGGTTTAATGTAATCACAGCTTGGGTAGTGGCTACAGCCAAGAAAGGGGCCGTGTTTGCCATGTTTGAGGGTCAACTCGCTGCCACATTTAGGGCACGGCTCGTGTTCCAAAGCGTGTTCATGGGCAGAGAAAAGGGTGTTGTCGATTTTACTACTCATACTTACCGTTTCGTGAAAAACACAAAAAAAGACAAGCTCGCGTTTATTCTAGCTAAACTCGAACTTGCCCAGGTGGTTAGTGAAGAATCCCTTGTTCCTTGGTGTACAACAGCTCTTCCATTAGCGTGTAAGCGTTTTCGTTGCCAGGCACATTAAACAGCACCATCAGAATGATCCATTTGAGGTCTTCAAGCTCAAACTCACTCGTTTCTAATCCCATCACTCGGTCAATCACCATTTCGCGAGTTTCTGTGGTTAACACATTGATTTGCTCGAGAAACAATAGAAATCCTCGGCATTCCAAATCTAAACGCTGCGTCTCTTTCGCTGTGTAGATACGAGTTGATGACGAAGCCATGCAAGTCGAGATTGCAGAAGAGGTGTCACTTTGCTGCAATGCGGCAAGCTCTTCTAACCAGACAAGGGCTTTGTAGATATCTTTTTGTTGGAAGCCTGCACGAAGCAACTCTTCTTCCAACTCGTCTTGTTCGACCTGTAACTCTGCATCGCTATGGATGTAGGTTTCGAATAGATACATCAGTATATCCATCATCATAGCTAGCCCCTCCCCTTTCGAATATAGCCACCTGAAACCGCAACGACATGCCCAGAGAGTTCTAACTCTAAGAGCTGCATCATGACTTCTTGGACAGGTATATTGGTCCTGTTTGCAAGAATATCAACCGGTGTAGCTTCACTTCCTACGTTAGCTAACAGCTGAGGAAATGGCAATTCTTCTTCATCATTTAACGTAGAAAATAAATCGGTACTCTGATTAATAGACCAATCAAGCAAGGACTGTATTTCATCTAAGACATCTTTCGTCTTTTCTACGAGGCAAGCGCCATGACGTATCAACTGGTTTCCACCGCAGGCATTGGGGGCATTGATTGACGCTGGCAGCGCAAATACTTCTCGACCTTGCTCAAGCGCGTAACGAGCTGTAATTAACGAGCCGCTCTTTTTCGCCGCCTCGACGACCAGTACACCAAGCGATAATCCACTAATAATACGATTACGACGCGGGAAGTTTTCTGGGCGCGGCTTGGCATTAGGCCGAAACTCAGACACCAAAGCCCCGTGTTCAATAACACGTTGCGCTAAACTACGATGACGTGCTGGATAAATATTTGCTAAACCAGATCCTAGCACCGCAATCGTCTTACCACCGGCTTGCAACGCACCATCATGCGCATGACCATCAATGCCTAAAGCGAGACCACTGGTGACAATAAAATCGTGCTGAACAAACTCTGCAGCAAACTGACGTGCATGCTGTAATCCATCAATACTCGCATTTCGACTGCCAACCATCGCGATTTGTGGCTGAGAGAGACAAGTAGGGTTTCCTTGAACAAAAAGTAGAGGTGGCGGTGCAACGATTTGTTTGAGTTGAGGTGGATAACGCGGGTCAGTCAGTGTCAGGATATGATGATTTGTAGAAGCCTCAAGCCAGCTTAAACAAGCATCGACTTCTTTATCTGTTGAAGCCCAAGCTTGAATTTGCTTAGTTGTTAACCCAAGTTGTTGTAGCTGTTCAGGAGAGAAGTTTACGATGTTACGTGGCGTGTCTCTTGCCAGTAGCTTATTCATTTTGACGCCGCCAATGCCTGGTAAACAACTCAGTTTTAACCAGGCAGCGAGATCATCGTTATTTCGTCGATTCATCGATGGTTAATTCGTCCGCCAACGGTGACACCACCGAAATATCTTGGTTAATGGGTTTAGTACTGTTAGTGATCAGTGCCAAGCTAAAGTACTCATAAGGACGAATGACCAGCAACTCACCAACTTTGCTTTGAGGCAAAGTAATTTTCTTATCAAGCACGCCAAACTCTTTCTTGAACTCATCGCCGTCTTTGTAAACTGGGTGCGCGTCTTCTTTTAAATCAAACACACTGCCTTGCTTCAGATTGTCTGACGTGCCTTTATCAATCACCACGACTTGGTTAGTTGAACTAAAGCGAATACCTTCGATATTACCTAGCAACTTTGCAGAACTGCCTTGTGGAGACGGCAGCGGATAGAACGTAGTCGTGAAGTCAGTATTCTCAACCGATTGATTTGGCAACGCGATATCGTTACGTAGGATTTCTTGCATTTGCGATGTAAGCTTCAAACCTGAGTAATCACTCGAAGCTTCAACGAGCTCGCCTTTGGCAATCAAACGCAGCGCGGTAATCTCTTCGGACACATCGTCACGCGAAAAGGTAGCTACTGGTCGGTAAATAGCCCAACCTGTCGCGGTCTGATTGCCATTGATATACAGCACATCTTCTGCAGTCAGATACTTACTGCCTTTGCTGCTACCCATCACTTTTGCTGCTCTGTTCAACGAATCTTTATCTAGCAACCGATCCGATTTAAGGTAAGGCATCACCAAACCTTCCGCGACCGTTGGTACGGCTTTCTTTTCTGTGATGCGAGCTTTCGGGCTCAGCTTCTTAACCGGTTTTAGGCTCAACACGGGCTGACCGTTAATCCACACCAAAGACAGCTTGTCTCCGGGATAAATTAAATGAGGGTTATCGATTTCCGGGTTTACTTGCCATAAACGAGGCCACAACCACGGGCTATCTAAGTACATGGCCGAAATATCCCATAGCGTATCGCCCTTCACGACTACATACGTTTGTGGCGCATCATCTTTAACAGTCAGTGGGTTCGCATCCATATTTGCTACAGCGTTGAAAGAGAAAAGTAACGGCAACGTAACACTGGCAACGTTGCGGAAAATTCGATTCATGACCCTCGTCCTTGGTCTATTAAGCAGGAACCAGAATGGAAATTGGTGCAAGGATGCTGTCATTTAGGCTATAAAATGTCTAGAATTGAGCCAACAAGGTTTGTGCTGTTTCGGCACAGTTCAATATTTCGAGTGAATATGTCTGTATTACAAGTATTAACATTCCCGGATGATCGCCTGCGCACAGTCGCAAAGCCTGTTGAAGCGGTGACCCCTGAGATTCAAAAAATCGTCGATGACATGATTGAAACCATGTACGACGAAGAAGGTATTGGCCTTGCTGCAACGCAGGTTGATATCCACAAACGTATCGTAGTGATTGATATTTCAGAAACTCGCGATGAGCCGATGGTGCTAATCAACCCTGAGATTCTGGAAAAGCGTGGCGAAGATGGCATCGAAGAAGGCTGTCTGTCGGTACCAGGTGCACGCGCACTTGTGCCTCGCGCTGCAGAAGTTACCGTAAAAGCACTGGATCGTGATGGCAAAGAGTTCACCTTTGAAGCCGACGACCTGCTAGCGATTTGTGTTCAACACGAGCTTGATCACTTACAAGGTAAGCTGTTCGTGGATTACCTATCGCCACTGAAACGCAAACGCATTCAGGACAAGCTAGCGAAAATCAAACGCTTTAACGAGAAGCAGCAAAACGCTTAATCTCGAACCATACCAATTAGAAGGAAGTCTACCTTGAGTCAGTCTTTACGAATTGTCTTTGCAGGTACTCCGGATTTCGCCGCCCGTCACTTGGCGGCGTTGTTGTCTTCGGAGCATGAAGTCATCGCGGTTTACACAAACCCAGATCGTCCAGCGGGTCGTGGCAAAAAATTGGCTGCGCCACCGGTAAAACAACTGGCGCTAGAACACAATATCCCGGTTTACCAACCTGAAAGCTTTAAGTCCGACGAAGCGAAACAAGAACTTGCCGATCTGAACGCCGACCTCATGGTTGTCGTGGCGTACGGTATGCTGCTGCCACAAGCGGTTCTTGATACCCCTAAACTGGGTTGTATCAACGTACATGGTTCTATCCTACCTCGTTGGCGTGGTGCGGCTCCAATCCAACGCTCTATTTGGGCGGGCGATGCAGAAACTGGCGTGACCATCATGCAGATGGACATCGGTCTCGACACTGGTGATATGCTGAAGATTGCAACTCTGCCAATCGAAGCGACAGATACCAGCGCTTCAATGTATGAAAAATTGGCTGAGCTTGGTCCAGAAACCCTGATTGACTGCCTAGCAGACATTGCTGCGGGTAAAGCAGTGCCAGTGAAGCAAGACGATGAGCTAGCGAACTATGCGAAAAAACTCAGCAAAGAAGAAGCACGCATCAACTGGAACGACGATGCGGCGCACATTGAGCGCTGCGTTCGTGCATTTAACCCATGGCCAATGAGCCACTTTGAGGCGGCAGAAAACAGCATCAAAGTATGGCAAAGCCGTGTGGCAGAGCAAACCAGTGACAAGCCAGCCGGCACCATCGTGCAAGCAGATAAAACCGGTATCTATGTTGCGACAGGCAACGGTGTACTGGTGCTAGAGCAACTGCAAGTTCCTGGCAAAAAAGCCATGTCAGTTCAGGATATTCTGAACTCACGTGCAGCTTGGTTTGAAGTCGGCACTCTGCTGGTTTAAGCCATACTAGGGGCTATTATCCCCAATAATACGAACTTTTAGAGGGCAGAGATGCCCTCCTTTACTTTAAGGTACTCATCATGAATGTTCGCGCTGCGGCTGCTAACGTCCTGTATCTTGTCGTCGACAAGGGCCACTCACTTTCAAGCGCTCTTCCAGCGGCTCAACAAACGGTACGACCTCGTGACCACGCTCTGCTACAAGAGATCTGTTACGGTGCGCTACGTTACCTACCTCGCCTAGAAATGATCGCAAACCAGTTGATGGATAAGCCGCTCAAAGGCAAACAACGTGTATTCCATCACCTAATTCTGGTTGGTATTTACCAACTGAGCTTCATGCGCATTCCTGCGCACGCAGCTGTCGGTGAAACGGTTGAAGGCACTAAAGAGCTGAAAGGTCCTCGTCTGCGTGGTTTGATTAACGCGGTATTGCGTAACTACCAGCGCAACCAAGAAGAACTCGACCAAATGGCCGTCAGCAACAACGCTGGCAAGTACGGTCACCCAAGCTGGTTACTAAAACTGCTGCAAGAGGCCTACCCACAGCAATGGGAAAGCATAGTTGAAGCGAACAACCAAAAAGCACCAATGTGGCTCCGTGTAAATCACCAACACCACACTCGTGATGAATACCTTGCGCTGCTCAAAAATGAAAACATTGATAGCACGCCACACACAGAAGCAATGGACGCCATAAAATTGGCCGCACCATGTGACGTGATGACGCTACCTGGTTTTGATAAAGGTTGGGTTTCGGTACAAGATGCGGCAGCGCAGCTCTCGATCAACTATCTAAAACCACAAGACGGCGAACGGATTTTAGATTGCTGTGCTGCGCCAGGTGGCAAGACGGCGCACATTCTAGAGCGCACGTCGGGCAGTGAAGTGGTCGCGATTGACTGCGACGACACACGCTTGAAACGTGTGCATGAAAACCTGAAGCGTCTCAACCTTCAGGCAAAAGTGGTTTGCGGTGATGCGCGTAATCCACAAGAATGGTGGCAAGGCGAGCAATTTGATCGCATTTTGCTGGATGCCCCATGTTCTGCGACTGGCGTGATTCGTCGTCACCCAGACATCAAATGGCTACGTCGTGCAGACGACATCGCCGCATTAGCAGAGCTACAAAGTGAAATTTTTGATGCCATGTGGACGCAACTGAAGCCCGGCGGCACCATGGTTTACGCGACTTGTTCAATCACACCGCAAGAAAACGTGGAGCAAGTAAAAGCGTTTTTAGCACGTACCGCGGATGCGCAACTGCTGGATTCTGATCCCGACCAGCCTGGTCGTCAAATTCTACCAGGCGAAGAAGATATGGATGGTTTCTACTACGCAGTGCTAACTAAAACACACGCGTAACAGCATGCTAAATAGGGCGATTGAAGTGATTTCAATCGCCTTTTTCAGATACGAGAAAAGAGTATGAAGATCATTATTCTTGGTGCAGGTCAGGTTGGCGGCACACTGGCAGAAAACCTAGTGGGTGAAAACAACGACATCACCATCGTCGACAATAATGCCGACCGACTGCGTGAATTGCAGGACAAATACGACCTGCGTGTGGTCAATGGCCATGCGAGCCACCCAGACGTGCTGCATGAAGCTGGCGCGCAAGACGCCGATATGCTCGTCGCAGTAACCAACACTGATGAAACCAACATGGCTGCCTGTCAGGTCGCGTTCACTCTATTCAATACCCCAAACCGCGTTGCACGTATTCGCTCTCCAGAATACTTGGCAGAAAAAGAAGCCCTGTTTAAATCTGGCGCTATTCCTGTTGATCACCTTATCGCACCAGAAGAACTCGTCACGAGCTACATCGAACGTCTGATCCAATACCCAGGCGCGCTGCAAGTGGTGAGCTTTGCTGAACAGAAAGTCAGCCTAGTGGCGGTGAAAGCCTACTATGGTGGCCCGCTGGTGGGTAATGCGCTGTCTGCTTTGCGTGAGCACATGCCGCACATCGATACCCGTGTGGCGGCTATTTTCCGCCAGGGTCGCCCGATTCGCCCACAAGGCACCACGATTATTGAAGCCGACGATGAAGTGTTCTTCGTTGCAGCAAGTAATCATATTCGCTCAGTGATGAGTGAGCTTCAGCGTCTAGAAAAACCGTACCGCCGCATCATGATTGTTGGCGGGGGTAACATCGGCGCAAGCTTGGCTAAACGCCTAGAGCAAACTTACAGCGTGAAGCTGATTGAGCGTAACTACCAGCGTGCAGAAAAGCTCTCTGAGCAACTAGAAAACACCATCGTGTTCTGCGGTGATGCGGCAGACCAAGAGCTTCTCTCGGAAGAGAACATCGACCAAGTCGACGTCTTCATCGCGCTGACCAACGAAGATGAAACCAACATCATGTCTGCAATGTTGGCAAAACGCATGGGCGCTAAAAAAGTGATGGTGCTGATCCAACGTGGCGCTTATGTAGACCTGGTACAAGGCGGCGTAATTGATGTAGCAATCTCACCTCAGCAAGCCACTATTTCAGCCTTGCTAACGCACGTTCGTCGCGCTGATATCGTAAACGTGTCCTCACTTCGCCGCGGCGCTGCGGAAGCGATTGAAGCCGTCGCTCACGGTGATGAAAGTACATCTAAAGTGGTTGGACGTGCGATTGGAGATATAAAGCTTCCACCTGGGACCACCATTGGTGCTATCGTTCGTGGCGAAGAAGTTCTTATTGCCCACGACCGTACGGTCATCGAACAGGATGACCATGTGGTGATGTTCCTGGTCAACAAAAAATACGTATCAGACGTCGAAGCGCTATTCCAGCCGAGTCCATTCTTCCTCTAGGATTTTCCTATGGTCAACTTACGTCCCGTACTGTTTGTTATCGGGCTAGTTTTATCCAAACTGGCCCTGTTTATGTACGTGCCGACTTTGGTCGCTTTCTTTACCGGTACGGGGGGATTCCTCGATTTCGCCCAAGCCGTTGTGATCACGCACCTTGCCGCCTTCATCTGCCTAACGATAGGTCGAACCGCCAAGTTCAAACTCAGCGTACGCGATATGTTCCTCATCACCAGTTTGGTTTGGACCATCGCGAGTGCGTTTGCCGCCTTGCCATTTGTGTTTATCAACCACATCAGCTTCACCGACGCCTACTTCGAAACGATGTCGGGTATCACCACGACGGGCTCAACGGTGCTCAGTGGCCTAGACAACATGGCGCCGAGCATATTGCTGTGGCGCTCTATTTTACAATGGCTTGGTGGCATTGGTTTTATCGTGATGGCGGTAGCAGTGTTACCTATGCTGAATGTCGGTGGTATGAAGCTATTCCAAACCGAATCATCAGATTGGTCGGATAAAAGTAGTCCAAGAGCGAAAACGGTCGCCAAAAACATCGTAGCGGTTTATTTGATGCTAACGGGCCTATGTATTTTGGGCTACTTGATCACCGGCATGAACCTGTTCGAAGCAATCAACCATGCCTTTACTACGCTATCGACGGGTGGATACTCTACATCTGATGGGTCAATGAACCACTTCTCTAATGGCGCACATTGGGTGGCCACTACCTTTATGTTCTTAGGTGGTTTGCCGTTTTTGCTCTTTATCGCCGCGTTACGTAAACGCCGTATTGATGTGTTGGTTAACGACGCTCAAGTTAGAGGATTTGCGTACCTGTTCGTATTCTCAAGCTTAGTGATTTCAGCTTGGTTAGTGATTCGAGATGGGTACACCATTTTGGATGCCCTGCGAGTGTCGATGTTTAATATTGTCTCTGTCGTCACCACAACTGGCTTTGGCTTAGAAGACTTCACCGCATGGGGCGCATTACCCACCACTCTTTTCGCATTCTTAATGATGGCGGGGGCATGCTCAGGCTCAACGTCTGGCGGGATCAAAATCTTCCGCTTCCAAATTGCAATGACGCTGCTAAACAAACAAATGATGAAGTTGATTCACCCTTCAGGAGTGTTTGTACAGCGTTATAACCAGCGACCGGTGAATGATGATATTGTTCGCTCAGTGGTGGCATTTGGCTTGATGTTTTTTATCACTATTATCTTTATCGCGGGTTGTTTAAGTGCACTTGGCCTCGACCCTGTGACCAGTATTTCTGGCTCAATCACCGCCGTTGCCAATGTTGGCCCTGGTATGGGCAGTGTGATTGGCCCGACAGGCAACTTCGCGCCTCTGCCCGATACTGCCAAATGGCTCTTAAGCTTTGGGATGTTAATGGGCCGCTTGGAAATTCTGACTATTCTTGTACTGTTCTTTCCTGCGTTTTGGCGCCGCTAAGCAGACTCTAATTAAAAGGTATAACAATGAAAACATGGATTACTCTGGCGACCCTACTTGCCGCCTCATCCACATACGCCGCCGAGGTCATCACTTTAGCCGATGGTCGAGAAGTGAAGTTGAACGATGACTTTACCTGGGAGTACGTCATGAAAAAACCGGCGCAGCAAGCGACGGAGACACAAACAACAGCAAGCGTAGTTGAAACAATCGCAGCTCCTGCGATTGCGACAATCCCAGTGATAACGAAAACCGTTGGCACGACCGTGGTGGTAAACGCCAAAAAGCCAACCATGCAGCTATCAGATTCAGGTGTGGATGTATTGATTGGTTCAGCAAGCTATCAAAGCGGTGAGCTTGTTTTACCTACATCAATCACTAACCAAAGCTCTCAATCTGTCATTCAAGTGGAAGTTGAGGTGCAAGTGTTTGATATGTCTGGTCAGCAACTGGCAAAAGAAAACGTGACTGTTTGGCAATCCATCAAGCGCATGGCGGATACCTACCTGCGACCTCAGCAAGCGGAGCAAGGTAAGAGCATTAAATTGGCTGTACCGCAATCACAGCAATACCAGTTTTCTGCCAAAGTGCTAGAGGTAAAAACTCGCTAATACGTGTTTAATATTCTTTGTTGAGCCTATCGGCTAGATAGGCTCAACAAAGTAATAAATAGCAAAGAAATGGCACACGCAGCCAGCCAAAACAAAGCCGTGCCAAATCGCATGGTTAAAGGGAATGCGCTTCGCAACGTAGAAAATCACACCCAGTGAATACACAACTCCACCAGCAGCAAGCAGTGTAAGTCCGCCGACATCCAAGTTAATCGCCAACTGATAAATCACAATCAACGATAACCATCCCATCACCAAATACGTCATCAAAGAAAGCTTTTTAAATCGATAGACGAACGCAACTTTCATGATGATGCCGATCAACGCAATGCTCCAAATAACGATCATCAACCCAAATGCTAGAGGTGTTCTTAAGCTGACTAACAAGAAAGGGGTATAGCTGCCTGCTATCAAAAGATAAATAGCACAGTGGTCGAAGGTTTTTAGCCAACGTTTCGCTTTGGGATGAGGGATCGCATGATAGAGCGTCGAGGCCAAAAATAGCACGATAATACTCGCACCATAAATCGCCATACTGGTAAGCGTTAAAGTGTCAGCTTGATGGTCTATGGCTTTAACTAACAGCAGTATCAAGCCAACAATACCAAAAATCATCCCTATACCGTGGGTGATGGTATTGGCCAGTTCTTCACGTTGACTGTATTGAGGTTTCTGCAGCTCGGACATCAATGCGCCTATACTAGAGTTTGAAATTTGCTCTAGTATGGCACATTAGGCTTACACGTGTAAGCTTAAATTAAGACTCATGAACGGCAGTAGTTTGATCGAGATAATTGAGTACCAGTTCGCCAACTTGATCTGGCTTAGTCGTGGCAGGAATGGTCAGCTCTCGCTTGAGTTTGCCACTACTCAGTAAGCTCGCGAGCATGCCACCTTGCCCCTTGCGTGTGCGGTCAACTTCAAACCACAACTTGAGCTCTTGCTCACTGCGGTGGGCAACAAATTCTAATTCGCGCCACACGCCGTGGTAAGGTCCGTCGGTTGGCACCAGTTCAAACTCTTGCACAAATGGTAGATCGAATCCTTTCACTTCCTCGCATTCCACCTGGCGAATTCGTAAACCTTGCGCTTCAAATGCAGATAGTACCGCATCCATCAGTGGATCAGGTCGAACGGTGAGGATGTCTTTATCAGTCGGATCCAAAGCAGCGGCAACGTCTAAGCCAGTTTCTAACCATACTTTGGCATCACCAATGGTGATAGGCGTGTTCCAAGGCACATCGAGCTTAACATCGAAGGTACGCTCTTCGCCGGAATGGATGGTAAATGCGTAAGGGAGACTCCACTTAGCAAGCACATGAGTTTGAGGTACTCGGCGCATGCTGTGTCCTTCTCGCGCACCACGGTCATCAGGGGCTTCTGCGATGTAGCGGCAACAGAGTTTTAAATCAATGTTGTCGATCGCTTGTTCAGTCGCACCACCATATACATGGATAGACACATCCACACTTTGACCTGGGTATAGCACGTCTTGGTTTAAGATTGAGTCGACCTTCGCGCTCCCAATCCCAAAACTGGCAAGTGTCTTCTTCAAAAATGACATAGGCACCTCCTTCATCGAGATCTCATACTACTACTGCTGATCGTGGGATCAAACAAAAATTGCCTCGAACATCGCGACAAAATGACAAAATCTAAACAATTCAATTGCTCAACTATCGACCAATTATTACAAGGATGCTAATCTTACACTTGATATGCATGCATATCGGTATTCCTGACTCATTAACTGGATTGGCGAGAGCCAGAAGAGTGATTCTTCAATCTTGTTGGAGCCTAGCTCATAATGATTCAGGCCATTACATCGGCAATGGATATGCCTGACAGTTAGGTAAATTAATGCGCCCAACAACAGTCAGGTTCGCACACACTAATACTAGTGCAATGCGCCGCCGCAGTGGCTTTACTACTGCACCAAAGGCAAAGCAAGTTGCGCCAGCAATGACATTGGTTGAGAAGACAGCAATGATGTCGAGTGTTCCGGCCAAAGTTATCAAAGCAGCTTAATCAAAAGCGCGGCGCCAGCTGCGCTTTTTTCTTTGCACGCAACTCATAAAACTTCAAAGACTTAGAACAAACCACGGTGAAAGAGATCGTTTTTCCTATTTGGTCTTAGCAAAGCAATTTGGTACCTTTACTGCTAATTACACCTATAAATTCTGTGGAGAAAGAAATGAAGTGTCATCGCATTGAAGAGCTGCTTGAGCTACTAGAGCCTGAATGGCATAAAGATCAAGAGCTGAACCTCTTGCAGTTCATCGTTAAGCTGGCAAAAGAAGCAGGCTATGAAGGAAAGCTAGAAGATCTGACCGACGATGTACTGATCTACCACCTTAAAATGCGTAATAGCAGCAAAGATGAAATGATCCCTGGACTCAAAAAAGACCAAGAGGACGATTTTAAAACGGCGATCCTACGCGCTCGTGGCATCATCAAATAACCAGCTCAACAGCCAGTATTCTTTAAGCGACTCTCTCTGTGAGTCGCTTTTTTATAACCAAAGTTTTTAGTCCCACAATTGGTTATAACTGTTCAGCCAATTATCAGGTTAACTGTACTGATTTTTGTTGTTAAACATTGACTGCGTTAAAGAAACGGAATTGTTATTGATTGTATAATCGCCGTTCATCAGTATTTACTAAAATAATTATGTTCGGTCATCTTTATGACGGAACGAGCAGCAATGTCATCGAGCGACATCAATAGAAATGACGCCGTACATTATAAAAGCCTAAGAAGGATGAGTGCATGAGTCAGGACAAGATCGATATCAAAGATGTGACTCCTAAAACCTATAATCCCAAAACCCATAAAGGAAACGGGGATCGGTTCAACCCAAGTAATCGCATCTATGTACGCGAAAGCAAAGGGACTTACCAGAAACTGCGTCGTTACGGTGGTTGGTTCTTACTGCTTCTCTTCGCTTTGATACCGTGGATTCCTTACGGTGAACGTCAAGCGATCTTGCTTGATATTGGCAACCAGCAGTTCAACTTTTTCGGTACCACACTGTACCCACAAGATCTTACCCTACTCGCCTTGCTGTTTGTGATCGCGGCGTTTGGGTTGTTCTTTATTACCACCTTCTTAGGTCGGGTTTGGTGTGGCTATCTCTGCCCACAAACCGTCTGGACCTTCATGTATATCTGGTTTGAAGAGAAGCTCGAAGGTAGTGCCAATAAACGCCGTAAACAAGACTCCAATAAGCTGACGGCGAATTTAGCGATGCGTAAAGCCGTCAAACATATAGCTTGGTTTGCCATTGCACTCGCCACTGGTTTTACTTTTGTTGGCTACTTCGTACCAATGAAGCAATTGGTTATCGACTTTTTCACCTTTAACGCCAACTTCTGGCCCGTCTTTTGGGTAATGTTCTTTGCCATTTGTACTTATGGTAATGCTGGTTGGATGCGTTCCATCATGTGTATTCACATGTGTCCTTACGCGCGCTTCCAGTCTGCCATGTTTGATAAAGACACCTTCATCGTTGGCTACGATGCAAAACGTGGGGAAAAACGTGGCCCACGTCCGCGCAAAGCCGATCCAAAGCAACTTGGTTTGGGTGATTGTATTGATTGTGACTTGTGTGTGCAGGTGTGCCCAACAGGTATCGATATTCGTGACGGCTTGCAGTATGAATGTATCAACTGTGGCGCCTGTATTGATGCGTGTGACAACACCATGGATCGCATGGGCTACGAGAAGGGCCTAATTAGTTACACCACCGAGCACCGCTTATCGGGTAAGAGTACCAAAGTCATGCGTCCGAAGCTGCTGGGCTATGGAGCTGTGCTACTGGTCATGGTCGGTCTTTTCTTTGCCCAAATTGCAGCGGTAGACCCAGCCGGTATGAGTGTTATTCGCGACCGTAACCAACTGTTCCGCGTTAATAGCTCGGGCGAAGTAGAAAACACCTACACCCTCAAGGTGATCAACAAAACTCAGCAAGTGCAAGAGTACTCGTTGGATGTTGAAGGGCTATCCGATGTAAGCTGGTATGGTAAGCAGACAATTCAGGTCCAGCCAGGTGAGGTATTGAACCTGCCAATGAGTCTTGGTGCCGATCCTGACAAGCTAAACTCTGCGATTACGACAATTCAGTTTATACTCACCGATAAGAGCAACGAATTCACCATTGAAGTGGAAAGCCGATTTATCAAGAAGCTATAACTTCAGTGACTAACGGAAAAAGGCTCAGTAATGAGCCTTTTTGTTTATATGTCCCAAAGTATGTTTAACTTTGACGCCCTTACCCCAGACTTTATGTGGTACGCGTTAGAAAGCATCGGCGTTCGCGCAGAATCAGGCTTTCTTCCCCTCAATAGCTACGAAAACCGTGTTTATCAATTTACTGACGAAGAGCGTCGTCGTTATGTCGTCAAGTTTTACCGTCCTGAACGTTGGAGCAATGAACAGATCCAAGAGGAGCACGACTTTACTTTAGAGCTGATTGGCAATGAGATACCCGTCGCACCACCTGTGCGCATCAACGGTGAAACCCTGCATCACTATCAAGGCTATGCTTTTGCGCTGTTTGATAGCGTGGGTGGTCGCCAATACGAGGTTGACAATTTAGATCAGCTCGAAGGTGTAGGGCGTTTCCTTGGCCGCATCCATAAAGTCGGCAGCCGCCAAGCGTTCCAACATCGCCCTACGATCGGCTTACAAGAATACCTGTATCAACCAAGAGAGATTCTGCAAAACGCCAATATGATTCCAATGCACTTGGAGAACAGCTTCTTCAATGACTTGGATATGCTGATCAAATCAATTGAAAGCCACTGGCAAGAAGGCTTCAATATCATTCGTTTGCATGGCGATTGCCACCCAGGCAATATTTTGTGGCGAGATGGCCCTATGTTTGTTGATTTGGATGACGCTCGTAACGGCCCTGCAGTACAAGACTTATGGATGCTATTGAACGGTGAACGCCAAGACAAACTGATGCAGTTGGATATTGTTTTAGAGGCTTACCAAGAGTTTTGCGACTTTAATCCTGCAGAATTGAAACTAATCGAGCCACTTCGCGGTCTACGCATGGTGCACTATATGGCATGGCTAGCAAAACGTTGGCATGACCCTGCATTTCCTCTCGCTTTTCCATGGTTTAATGAGCCAAAATACTGGGAAGGTCAGGTCCTTGCATTTAAAGAGCAGATCGCCGCTTTAGAAGAAGCACCGCTGTCTTTAATGCCTCAGTGGTAAGTCAGGCCAAAAATTCAAAAATGGAGATATTTCGATGAAAAAACTGTTCGCACTGTTTTCTATGCTGATGTTAAGCCTGTCGGCACATGCAGCGCAATTCAAAGAAGGTGAACATTACAAAGTATTGGATCTTGAGGCATCAAAAAAACCTCTTGTGACGGAGTTTTTCTCTTTCTACTGCCCGCACTGTAATAGCTTTGAACCGGTTATCCAGCAACTGAAAAAGCAGTTACCAGAAGGTACTAAGCTATTAAAAAACCACGTTTCTTTCATGGGTGGCAACATGGGCCCATCAATGAGCAAAGCCTACGCAACGATGGTTGCATTAAAAGTGGAAGACAAAATGGTGCCAGTGATGTTTAACCGCATCCACAATCTAAAGAAAGCACCACGTAATGATGAAGAACTTCGTCAAATCTTCCTTGATGAAGGTGTAGATGCGAAAAAATTCGATTCTGCATTCAAAGGCTTCGCGGTTGATTCAATGGTTCGCCGTATGGACAAGCAATTTGAAAACAGCGGTCTAACCGGCGTTCCTGCGGTTATCGTTAACAACAAATACCTAGTTCAAGCACAAAGCATCAAAACGATGGATGAGTACTTCTCTCTGGTGAACTACTTGCTGACACTAAAATAAGCACATCGATATCAATCAAAAGGGGAGCACGTCGCTCCCCTTTTGTTTACTTGTAAATCTCTTGTAGTAACCGATCTTTTTCTTGCCACACATCACTCAGCCATTGTTGAAATTGCCGCTTATAGGGCTTATCGTTGAAGTAATCACCAAGCACTCTTTCATCAACGGGTAACACATTTACACGCACAACCACCTTGCTCATGCGGCCCATCAATAAATCCTTGAACGGTTTATGCGTATTTTCTGGGTACGCCAACGTAACGTCGATAATGCTCTCGAACTGTTCCCCCATCGCCGCTAACGTGTACGCAATCCCGCCCGATTTTGGTTGCAGCAAATATTGATAGTTTGCTTTACTCTTACGCTGCTTTTCTTCGGTAAATCGGGTTCCTTCGACATAGTTAACCACTGTGGTTGGAGTGTGTTTGAATTTAGCGCACGAGCGACGTGTCGTTTCTAAATCTTGACCTCGCTTATGAGGATTGCGGATCAGATACTCTCGCGAATAGCGACGCATAAATGGCATGTCGAGCGCCCAACACGCCATCCCGATGAAAGGCACATACAGCAGTTGTTGCTTGAGGAAAAACTTCGGCATGGGAATACGGTCTTTAAACACGCAGCAAAGCACAACAATATCTGTCCAACTGAGATGATTACTGATCAGCAGATACCACCCGTCTTTTTTAAGCGCTTCACCGCCCTGAACATCCCACTCAACACGGTTAGATACCGCCAGAATGCACGCATTAACGGTAGCCCATAACCACATCACCTTATTGGCACAAACGGTCGCTATCGCTTTTAGCTTTACGCCAGGAAGCAATATTTTAAATACAGCGATAACACAAATTGCGAGTGAACAAACCGCAGAATTGAGAATCACAAAAGAAGCGTTAAAAAAAAATAACAAATATGCCAACATGATAGTCAAACAACAGTGATAATGTGTGAAGAATAAAACAGCGTGTAATTATACTGCGCCTTTGCCACATTGGAACATGCGTGGAAATGGTCAGATTTGTTACCGCAACCAATATGTGCACCACTCATTCGACAACAAGGAGATAACGAATGAAACCAAGGCTACTTCTCTTGCCTTTGGCCTTTGTCGTCAGTTCTGCTCAGGCTCAACTCGCTGAAACCGCAGGTTTTGGCGGTGAAATTTCGCTGAATGCCGGATTCATATCATCAGAATCCAATTTCAATACAGAAAATAGTAACACCATCGATTCTCTCGATAAGCGTGCCGATAGTGACAGTTCCGTTATCGCTGCACCGCTAGGGAGTGTGACATACACCTTTGGTAGCCGACTCAACCACCAAGTTTACGCCGGTACCACACGCTCAGATGTCGCGGTAGGTACACTCGCTTTTCAGTTGGGCTACCAACACGAGCTACAATCTGGCACCGTGCTCGATGTTTCCTATCTGCCGACGGTACTCAAAGGCGAAACTTGGCGCAACCCTTATCAAGTAGGAACCGCACGTAAAGAGACGGATGTTGACGGCAATGCGTATCGCTTTCAGATCAAAGGGTTGATTGATAAGAACTTCAACCTTGATCTTGCTTATGCTGATAAAGACATCGAGCAGGAGGAAGTGACAGACCGCTCACTTGCTCGCGATGCTAACCTTTACTATGTCAAAGGCGACTATCGCATTCCACTCAACCAAACATCTATGTTGCAACCCGCTTTCACCTACATCAATCAAGATGCCGACGGTAAGGCGGAGTCATTTGATTCGTACGGATTTGACATTAGCTGGTTTAAATTTATCAACCGTCATCGATTGGCCCTCACCGCGGGTTATGCATGGAAAGACTATCAAGCAGCTAGCCAAACTTTTGCTAAAACACGAAATGACGACACCATCAGCCTATTTGCGGCCTACGAATATCAAAACGTATTTGACTGGCAAGACTGGTCGTTCATTTCTTTAGCCGGCTATAGCCAAACTGACTCGAATATCACGTTTTATGAGGAGAAAGAGTACCTATTGTCGCTTGGTCTCAACTACACCTTCTAACGTCCTTCATCGCAACAAGGTGCTTACAACACTTGTTGCGATGACACTTTGCTGTCTATACCGCTTGCGCCGTAAGCTGTTTCAGCAAACGGTCCATCGCTCGATACCCAAGCGCCTCGGCCAAGTGCGTTCGTTCAATTTGCTCCGCCCCATCCAGATCGGCGATTGTTCGCGCCACTTTGATAATACGATGATATGCACGAATCGAGAGCCCTAAACGATGCAAAGCGGTTTCAAGAAACTCAGCATCACTCTTATGCAAGGGACAAAACGCCTCAATTTCTCGACTACCTAGCAGTGCATTGACCTTACCACTGCGGTTTAGCATATTGTTACGCGCATGGCTCACACGCGCTTTTACGATAGCAGTCTGCTCACCGCGATCACCACCTTCTGCTAATGTCCCTTTGGGCAAAGCTGGGATTTCTAAAGACATATCAAAGCGATCTAACAGTGGTCCAGATAATCGACCAAGGTAGCGCAAAATAGCTTGTGGATTGGTGCGCGCTTGATTGCCTTCGTAATATCCTGTCGGGCTTGGGTTCAAGGCTCCGACTAATTGGAAACGAGCCGGAAAGCGTGTTTTACCTTGCGCTCGAGAGATAATGATCTCTCCAGATTCGAGCGGTTCGCGTAACGAGTCCAGAACTTTACGATCAAATTCGGGCATTTCATCGAGAAACAATAACCCGTTGTGGGCTAAAGAGATCTCCCCTGGTCTGGGTACCGAACCACCGCCGACTAATGCCGCCATTGAACTTGAATGATGCGGAGAACGAAACGGACGCGACTTCCAGTTATGCTCATTAATTTCACTCTGAGTCAACGATGCCACCGAAGCGGTTTCCATTGCTTCTTCGTCACTCATTTCCGGTAATAAGTCACACAAACGCGAAGCCAACATCGTTTTTCCAGTACCTGGCGGGCCAAGGAAAAGTAAGTTGTGGTTTCCAGCGGCAGCAATCTCCAGTGCTCGCTTACCTTGTTGTTGGCCAATAATATCTTGTAAGTCTCGACCATGTTTTTCGATGGTTTTTCGCTTAGGCGTTTGAAAAAGATTCAGTCGATGTTGACCACAAAGCTCGGCACATACTTCCAGTAATGATTGGGCCGATTTATGTTGTTCCTTCCCCACCAGCGCCGCCTGATCGCCATTCACATGTGGGACGACCAAATGACGTTGAATCTTACTGGCTTCCAGCGCAGCAGGCAGCACACCTTTTACAGGTCTCAGACCACCAGATAACGCTAACTCACCAACAAATTCGTAGTTTTTGAGCTTATCTGTCGCGATTTGCTCCGAAGCGGCCAAAATTCCCAATGCAATAGGAAGATCAAAACGCCCTCCCTCCTTGGGTAGATCTGCCGGAGCCAAGTTCACGGTGATCCGCTTAGCAGGAAATTGAAAGTTAGAATTAATGATCGCACTGCGTACGCGATCTTTGGACTCTTTTACCGTTGTCTCTGGCAAGCCTACTAAAGTAAACCCTGGCATGCCGTTGCTGATATGAACTTCTACACTAACCGATGGCGCTTGCACCCCGACGCTTGCTCGACTATGAATGATTGCCAGCCCCATACGTTCCTCAATTTTTTTGAACACTCTGTAAACAAATGTTTTATCTAGTTGGTTATGTTATATACCGCGTCCCAATTGAGAGTTAATGTGAAAAAAGAATGACTTTTTGCTTGTCATGCAGCGGAATTGTGTGATACCACTAATGACGCAAACAATTTCGTAGAACATTACACAACATTTTTTAACGAAAAAAGAACGACAGACAGATGAACCTTTTCGCTCATATCAACGCACTGCTAGCCCTGATTATCGTGGTCATTATTGGCACCGCGCGGGGTATTGTGGGCGAAAGGTAACCACAAATTACAAAAAACCCCCGCACTGAAAAGTCCGGGGGTTTTTTTACAACTACAAGTTGTCATCTGTCTAACCCTCGGACAGTTTAACGGGAAGAATGGGAGTGCACATGAAGTGCAATAAATATGGCAATCGCTACGAGCCACAACGTAGCAAAGGAGGTTTACGATGACTGGTGCACAACTTGTCGTAGCCGCTTTAAGACAGCAAGGCATCGAAACCGTTTTTGGCTACCCCGGCGGGGCCATCATGCCAATCTATGATGCTTTGTATGACGGTGGGGTGGAACACATCCTATGCCGTCACGAGCAAGGGGCCGCTATGGCAGCTATCGGGATGGCTCGTTCCACTCAAGACGTTGCTGTGTGCATGGCAACTTCCGGCCCAGGAGCCACTAACCTTGTTACCGGCCTTGCCGACGCTTTCCTTGACTCCGTACCTCTAGTTGCCATCACAGGCCAGGTAGCTAGCTCTCATATCGGTACCGATGCATTCCAAGAAATGGATGTGATCGGAATGTCCCTAGCCTGTACTAAGCACAGCTATCTCGTGACCGAAATTGAAGATCTAGCTCCGACACTTGCCGAAGCCTTTGAGGTCGCAAAAACCGGTCGTCCGGGTCCTGTCATTGTCGATATCGCCAAAGACGTTCAACTCGCTCAAGCACCCACAGACCTTCTTCCTCCATACATAGCACCAGCAATCGAAGATGTCAGCGCTGAAGATATCAAACGTGCGCAAGATGTCCTGGCAGCATCTACTCGCCCAGTGTTGTATGTTGGTGGTGGCGTGCAACTTGCGAAAGCAACCGATGCAGTACGCGAATTTCTTCGCTTAAACCCAATGCCTGCAGTTAGCACATTAAAAGGCCTCGGTACCATTGAACGCCATGATCCCCACTATCTTGGTATGTTGGGTATGCATGGCACCAAAGCCGCCAACCTAGTGGTTCAAGAAGCTGATCTATTGATCGTGGTTGGCGCGCGTTTTGATGACCGTGTGACGGGTAAGCTCGACACGTTTGCACCAAATGCGAAAGTGATTCATATCGACATTGATGCTGCGGAGATTCATAAACTGCGCCACGCCAACGCACCATTACGTGGCGACATCAACACCATTCTCCCTCAGCTAGAGCTGACTCAAGATATCTCACCGTGGGTTCATCACAGTGAAAGTCTGCGCAGCGGCTTTAAGTGGCGTTACGACCACCCGGGCGAGTTAATCTACGCACCGCTATTGCTTAAACAGCTGTCTGACATGATGCCAGATAGCTCAATTGTCTCGACCGACGTCGGTCAGCACCAGATGTGGGCAGCGCAACATATCCAGCCACGCGAACCACAAAATTTCATCACTTCTGCTGGCCTTGGCACCATGGGCTTTGGCTTGCCAGCGGCGATGGGTGCTGCAGTCGCACGTCCTGATGATCAGTCTATCCTTATTACAGGTGACGGTTCATTTATGATGAACGTTCAGGAATTGGGCACGCTGAAGCGTCGTCAGATTCCAGTGAAGATTGTCCTTCTTAATAACCAACGTCTTGGCATGGTTCGCCAATGGCAGTCATTGTTCTTTGACGGTCGCCACAGTGAAACCATTCTTGATGACAACCCAGATTTCGTGATGTTAGCAAAAGCGTTCGATATCCCGGGCAAAACCATCACCAAGAAAGAAGAAGTCGAACCTGCTCTCAAAGAGATGCTAGCGAGTGAAACTTCTTACATGCTTCACGTTTTGATTGATGAAGAAGAAAACGTGTGGCCATTGGTGCCACCTGGCGCATCAAACAGTGATATGTTGGAAAATACATAGGAGACAATCGCATGGACAGATATTTACTCGACATCAAAGCCGATGACAAACCGGTACTGTTGGAGCGCGTTCTACGTGTGATTCGTCACCGAGGCTTCGTGATCAAACAAGTCGCTGCTACGCAAAACCACGAAAGCAAAGTAGCCAGCGTCGAGATCATCGTCGACAGCGATCGACCAATCTCGTTTTTGATCAATCAAATAGAGAAGTTGTGGGACGTTCGTAAGGTTGAGGTGCTAAAAATCCGCAACGATGAACTGCCAAATCACAACTTACAACAACACGTAAGTGCATAAGGAAGGCAACAAATGGCAACGAAAACTGCAGATTTCATTTGGTTTAATGGTGAGATGGTTCCATGGGCAGAGGCGAACGTTCACGTTCTGACTCACGCAATGCACTATGGTACATCCGTGTTTGAAGGCGTGCGCTGTTACAACACACCAAAAGGCCCAATTGTCTTCCGTCACCGTGAGCATGCACAACGTCTAAAAGATTCTGCCAAGATTTACCGCTTCCCGATCCCATACACAGTGGAAGAAATCATGGAAGCGACCCGCGAAACACTGCGCCAAAACAAACTCGACAGCGCTTACATTCGTCCATTGGGTTTTGTCGGTAATGTTGGCTTAGGCGTATGTCCACCAGTTGGCACTGAGATGGATCTAATCATTGCAGCATTTCCTTGGGGCTCTTACTTAGGCGAAGAAGCGCTAGAAAAAGGTGTCGATGCGATGATTTCAAGCTGGAACCGCGCTGCGCCAAACACCATCCCAACTGCAGCTAAAGCAGGCGGTAACTACCTATCTTCACTACTGGTTGGTGGTGAAGCGCGTCGTCACGGTTACGACGAAGGTATTGCGCTAAGCGTAGATGGTTACCTATCGGAAGGGGCTGGTGAAAACATCTTCGTTATCAAAGATGGCGTAATCACCACACCACCAGCAACTAGCGCGATTCTACCGGGCATCACTCGTGACTCGATCATGACAATTGCACGCGATAAAGGCTACGAAGTACGTGAAGCGAACATTGCTCGTGAAGCCCTTTACCTTGCCGATGAAGTCTTCATGACAGGTACTGCGGCTGAGATTGTACCAGTGGCAACCATCGACAAGATTGAAGTGGGCACTGGTAAGCGCGGCCCTATCACTAAAGAACTACAAGCAGCCTACTTTGGCCTATTTGACGGCACCACGGAAGATAAGTGGGGCTGGTTAGACTATGTGTACCCAGAACAGAAGTAAGAAGGATTAGGAAATGCCAAAATATAGATCAGCCACCACCACACATGGTCGTAACATGGCGGGTGCACGAGCACTGTGGCGTGCAACGGGTGTGAAAGAAGAAGACTTCGGTAAACCAATCATCGCCGTTGTAAACTCGTTTACTCAATTTGTTCCGGGTCACGTACACCTGAAAGACATGGGCCAGCTTGTAGCACGCGAAATCGAAAAAGCTGGCGGTATTGCGAAAGAATTCAACACCATCGCGGTTGATGATGGTATCGCAATGGGTCACGGCGGCATGCTGTACTCACTGCCTTCACGCGAACTGATCGCAGACTCTGTGGAGTACATGGTCAACGCGCACTGTGCCGATGCCATGGTATGTATCTCTAACTGTGACAAAATCACTCCGGGAATGTTGATGGCATCTATGCGTCTCAACATCCCGGTTATCTTTGTTTCCGGTGGTCCAATGGAAGCGGGTAAAACCAAGCTTTCTGATCAGATCATCAAACTAGACCTTGTAGATGCGATGATCCAAGGCGCGGATCCAAAAGTGTCTGATGAGCAAAGCGAGCAGATCGAACGCAGCGCATGTCCAACGTGTGGATCGTGTTCAGGCATGTTCACTGCAAACTCAATGAACTGTCTAACGGAAGCACTGGGTCTTTCTCAACCAGGTAACGGTTCTATGCTGGCAACGCACGCTGACCGTGAACAACTGTTCCTTAATGCAGGTCGTCGCATCGTTGAACTGACTCGTCGTTACTACGAGCAAGATGACGAATCAGCACTGCCACGCAACATCGCTACGTTTGATGCGTTCGAAAATGCGATGGCACTGGATATTGCAATGGGTGGCTCAACCAACACCATTTTGCACCTACTTGCCGCGGCGCAAGAAGGTGAAGTGGATTTCGATATGGAAGATATCGATCGCCTATCACGCCAAGTACCACACCTATGTAAAGTGGCACCTTCAACGCAGAAATATCACATGGAAGACGTACACCGCGCTGGTGGCGTCATGGCAATTCTTGGTGAGTTAGATCGTGCAGGTCTTCTACACAATGATGCGCGCACCGTGCTTGGCCTTTCGATGAAAGAGCAGCTGGCGAAATACGACATCATCCAAACTGAAGACGAAGAAGTACTTAAGTTCTACCGCGCAGGTCCTGCGGGTATTCGTACTACTCAAGCGTTCTCACAAGATTGCCGCTGGGATCGCCTTGATGACGACCGTGCGGAAGGTTGTATTCGTACTATCGATCATGCCTTTAGCCAAGAAGGTGGCCTAGCCGTTCTATCAGGCAACATCGCATTAGATGGTTGTATCGTTAAGACTGCTGGTGTTGATGAGAGCATTCATAAATTCACTGGCCCAGCCGTAGTTTTCGAAAGCCAAGAAGACGCCGTAGAAGGCATCTTAGGCGGCAAAGTAAAAGCAGGCGACGTGGTTGTTATCCGTTACGAAGGCCCTAAAGGTGGTCCGGGCATGCAAGAAATGCTTTACCCAACCACTTATCTAAAATCGATGGGCCTTGGCAAAGAGTGTGCACTTCTGACTGACGGCCGTTTCTCTGGCGGCACATCAGGTCTGTCAATCGGTCACGCCTCTCCTGAAGCAGCAAACGGCGGTGCAATTGGCCTGGTAAAAGAAGGCGATATGATCGCAATTGATATTCCAAACCGTTCAATTTCACTCCAAGTGTCTGAACAAGAACTTGCTGAGCGCCGTGCAAAACAAGACGAACTAGGCTGGAAACCAGTTGACCGCCAACGTGAAGTTTCCTTTGCACTCAAAGCGTACGCGAGTATGGCAACCAGTGCTGACAAGGGTGCAGTACGAGACAAGTCGAAGCTAGAGGGCTAGCAATGATGGAAGCTCAACCCGAAAAACAAGTGAACCAAACTGGCGCAGATTATCTGCGCCAAATCCTTCGCGCACCTGTTTATGAAGTAGCAACAGTGACGCCACTGCAAGAAATGCCTCGTTTATCTGCACGTATCGGGAATAACGTGCAGATCAAGCGTGAAGATCGCCAACCCGTACACTCGTTCAAATTGCGCGGTGCCTACAATATGGTGGCGAGTTTATCTGAAGCACAAAAAGCCGCGGGGGTGATTGCAGCATCGGCAGGCAACCACGCTCAAGGCATGGCGCTCTCTGGTACTAAGCTAGGCATCAAGACCACCATCGTAATGCCCAAAACCACACCAGACATCAAAGTCGATGCGGTACGCAGCTTTGGTGGCAATGTAGTGTTGCACGGCAGTAACTTTGATGAGGCAAAAGCCGAGGCAGAGCGTCTATCCGAGTTAAACGGGTACACCTTTGTCCCTCCCTTCGATCATCCACTGGTGATTGCAGGTCAAGGCACCATCGGCATGGAAATGCTGCAGCAAAATGGTCACCTTGATTACATCTTCGTCCCTGTCGGTGGCGGCGGTTTGGCTGCGGGTGTTGCGGTACTTGTGAAGCAACTGATGCCAGAAATCAAAGTGATTGCAGTTGAGCCAGAAGATTCGTCATGCCTCAAAGCGGCATTGGATGCAGGTGAACCAGTAGTATTAGACCAGGTCAGCATGTTTGCCGATGGCGTTGCAGTAAAACGCATTGGTGAAGAGACGTTTCGTCTATGCCAAAAGTACATTGATGGCCATATTGCAGTCTCTAGCGATGAAATCTGCGCAGCAGTAAAAGACATCTTTGAAGACACCCGTGCGATTGCAGAGCCTTCTGGCGCGCTTGCTCTGGCGGGTTTGAAGAAGTTTGCTGAACAGAACAAGCTGAAAGACAAAAACCTAGGTACGGTATTGTCTGGCGCAAACACCAACTTCCACGGTCTGCGTTATGTTTCTGAACGCTGCGAGCTTGGTGAAAAACGTGAAGGTCTGCTTGCCGTCACCATCCCTGAGCGTCAAGGTGCTTTCTTTGAGTTCTGTAATCTCATTGGCGGCCGTGCCGTGACAGAGTTTAACTACCGCTACAACGATGACGCATTGGCAAATATCTTTGTCGGTGTGCGTTTGCAAGGCGGTCAGGAAGAGCTAGAACATATCATTCACGACTTACGTGATGGTGGCTACCCAGTGGTTGACCTGTCTGATGATGAAATGGCGAAACTGCACGTGCGCTACATGATTGGTGGTAAGCCGTCTAAGCCGCTTAAAGAGCGCCTCTACAGCTTTGAATTCCCAGAGTACCCTGGGGCGCTACTTAAGTTCTTAAGCACACTCGGCACACACTGGAATATCAGTTTGTTCAACTACCGTAACCACGGCGCTGACTACGGACGTGTTTTATGTGGTTTCGAGTTAGATGAAAGCGATTTAGCTCAGTTTTCTGCACATTTACGTGAACTTGGCTATCAATGCAAAGACGAGACAGACAACCCATCGTATAAGTTTTTCTTGTCATAAAACGCCACATTTTAAACATATCAATGAAAACACCTCGCTAATGCGAGGTGTTTTTTATGACTGTAACCAATCTTTATGTAGCTGATTAGGCGACCCAAGATAGTCCACCATCCACTGGATCAATTTATGATTATCATCTTTGCGCCATACTAAGCAGCAGTGACTGAGCGGTTTATCATCCGGCATGACCTTCTCCACCAGCACACCATCATTGATTAAGGGTGTTGCAATATGACGTGGCATGTAACCCACGCCCACCCCATTTTTTAAACATTCAATCGCACTATACCAATTGGGCAATAATAATCGGCGCTGTTGCGGATAATGGCCAGTATGGCGTTTTGGCAGCACGTTCGAAGTATCATCAAGACAGATCGCCGGAAATTGACTCACAAACGCTTCAGTAAGCACTTGTTGTCGAACGCAAGGATGAGCGGGTGACATTACAAATGCCCAATCTAATACGCCCATATCTTTGACTTCAAAATCTCCCCCAACGGGAACCGCAGATGTCGCGCCAACGACAATGTCGGCTCGACCTTGTGCTATGGCTTCCCAAGAACCATTGAAGACCTCCATATTGATCTGCAATTCAGCAAATTCAAACTCGCGATAGAAATCTTCCACCAAAGGTTTGAGTTTTTCTAACTTCACCACGTTATCTAAGGTCAGCTTTAACGTGCTTTTCCATCCTTGAGCCGCTCGCCGCGTTTGTGCTTTCACCTCTTCCATTTGACGCAGCAAAGAGCGCGCCTCGGCCATAAAAAGTTCACCCGCTGGAGTTAGCTCGACTTTCCTTGGTAAACGTCGAAACAGCACCACATCTAAATCTTGCTCGACCTGCCTTACTCCATAGCTGATGGCTGAGGGGACTTTATGCAATACCTCAGCCGCAGCGGTGAAACTGCCTAAACGGGCAACCGTATCCAACATTTCCAAAGACGCTTTAGAGAACATGATTTAACCTTTCAAAAAATTTGATTGATAACCAACAATTTTAGCGTTTTATTTTCTCAAAATCGAAAAATAGAATAATAAGGTAAATAAATCAGGGTTGGTGCCAACTGATGTTGATTAAAAAATGATTAAATAATTTGACTGGTTGAATCATGAAAATCTCAAAACTACAGCTCATTTATCTGGCAGCATTATCGATGCTTGGCTTCGTTGCTACCGATATGTATCTGCCAGCATTCAAAGCGATGGAAATCGACTTTGCAACAGGCCCTGAGCAAATTGCGCTCTCTTTAACGGTATTCCTCGTTGGTATGGCGATTGGCCAACTAATGTGGGGATTGGCATCCGATAAATTTGGCCATCGTAATACACTCGCAGCTGGGTTGGTGCTATTTACTATCGCGTCATTCGGTTTGGCTTTCTGTGATCAAGTATGGCAACTACTCACACTGCGCTTTATCCAAGCTATCGGTGTGTGTGCACCAGCCGTGATCTGGCAGGCTATGGTCATTAAGCGCTACTCAAGCAGTAGCCAACAAATTTTTGCGACAATAATGCCACTCGTCGCGCTATCACCAGCACTAGCACCTCAATTAGGGGTTGTGTTGGCAGATAACTTCGGCTGGCACAGTATCTTTATTACGCTAACACTGGTTGGTGTCTTTTTGGTCTTTGCGACCATGGCACAAAAAGACGAGAAAGCAGAAATCAAACAAACCAGTATGTCTGCCGACATCAAAGCGCTGCTGAGTTCTAAAAAATACCTTGGCAACGTGTTTATGTTTGCGACGGCTTCAGCTGCATTCTTTGCTTACCTAACAGGGATGCCAGAAATCATGGCGCAACTGGGCTACGAAGCAAAAGATATTGGTTTGAGCTTTATCCCACAAACTATCGCATTTATGGCTGGTGGCTACTTAGGTAAAGTAGGCGTTCGAAAATTTGGTGATGAAAAGGTTCTGCGCCAACTGATTGGCCTATTTAGTGTCGCGGCATTAATGATTTTCATTGCTTCACAGTGGGAGCTGTCATCGATTTGGCCTATTCTTGCGCCATTCTGTTTGATTGCCGTTGCTAACGGCGCGCTGTACCCAATAGTGGTAAACCGTGCACTGGCCAGCGCACAACAGAGCCCTGCAACAGCAGCAGGTCTGCAAAACAGCCTGCAAATCTGTGTAAGTAGCTTCTCAAGTGCATTGGTAGCCGCAATGGCAAGCCAAGCTCAGATGGTTACTGGCATCGCAATCATCATCTGTATGGGTGGGCTGTGGATGGGATACATTCTGTCGAATCGCGAATTATCCAAGCACTTTACGACTCCTGACAACGCCCGAGTCGTGAGTGAAGACGAACTTTAATCGTTCAGATAATAAAAAGAGCCGCGCAATGCGGCTCTTTCTGTTTATAAGCTTTTCAACCCCCATTTCTTGGCAGTCTGCTTAAAAAAGCCTTGAGTCTTTTTCAACTCTACCCAGTGATTGATGTAATTAATCCATACTTGATCGTCTTGCGGCAACAACATAGCAATTGGGGTTGGTTTACGCGGTGCGGTCACTGGCACTATCGCCAATTGTTTAAACTTATCCACCAACGTCGCTGCTTCCACATTGGACGTCACCGATACATCGGCCCTGCGAGCTAGTAGTTCTTGGAAGTCGCGCGCTGGCGCTTCAATAACAATATGCTGAGCAGACGGGAAGAACTCTTTCACCATTTTTTCTTGTACCGTACCTAACGTCGCCGCGACTTTTACTTCTGGTTTATTAAAATCCGCCCAATCAGAGAATTTGGCGAGATCTTTCTTTTGCACCACAGGTACAAAGGCAAGGTAGAAATATGGCTGGCTATATCCAGCTACTTTCGCGCGAGACATGTTCAGAGATGCGCTGCCAGTAATATCGTATTTGTTGGCGGTAATGCCATTAACTAGCGTCTTCCAATCCGTGGGCACATACTCCACTTTTACACCGAGATCTTTAGCAAGTTCTGTTGTTACATCGATATCGAAGCCACGATAACTGTTTGTCGCGGGGTCTTTCATCGTCATCGGATTCCAATCTCCCGTCGTTCCAACTCGGAGTACGCCATTGTCTAAAATGGATTGAAGACGGCTTTCAGCGTGAGCGACTTGAGTCGCAGCAAGCAAACACATTCCTAGCACTAGTAAAATCTTTCTCATTTTTATTCCCTTAAAAATAATGACCTTATACGGTTTAATAATTAACCTTTATTAGAGCTCTACTGATAACATAGCAGCAACAAAGGAAGTTTTTTAGTTAATTCAGGGAGTAAATGTGACGTTTCGAACTCTATGGCTGTTTTCACTGCTATTACTCACTGGTTGTTCAGATTATCAATGGGGCTGGTATGTACTTGACCCTTCGACGGATCAAGGACTCACCAATCTAAAGTTTTTAATCGCTGGGTTTAATGACACCATTCAGGTATCACTCCTCAGTATGTTATTTGCGATGAGCTTGGGCCTGATCGTTGCGTTACCCGCTCTGTCGGACTCTGCCTATCTGAAGTGGATAAACCGTATTTATGTCGAGGTGATCCGTTCAGTGCCAGTTTTAGTCTTACTACTTTGGGTGTATTACGGCATGCCTACGCTATTGGATGTCTCACTCAATCACTTTTGGGCGGGTGTTATTGCACTGACTATCGCTGAGAGTGCGTTTATGGCGGAAGTGTTTCGCGGTGGGATACAAGCTATCAGCCGTGGCCAGCATGAAGCAGCTGAGTCTTTGGGCTTAAGCTATTGGCAAAAGATGCGCTTGGTAATTCTTCCCCAAGCGTTTCGACAAATCCTCCCTACACTGGGCAATCAATTTGTCTACATCCTCAAGATGAGTTCTTTAGTCAGTGTGATTGGTTTAAGCGATCTCACTCGCCGTGCTAATGAGCTGGTGGTGAATGAGTACTTACCCCTAGAGATTTATACCTTCCTCGTTTTGGAGTACTTGTTACTCATCCTATTTGTATCTCAAGCCGTTCGTTGGCTCGAAAAACGTATTGCTATTCCTAGTTACTAACGATGAAGCCTGAGCTAGAAACAACAAAGCCGCACTTGTTGAGCGGCTTTGACAATATAGCGATAGAGTGCAGGTATTGCTTATTTTTGTTTTACAGGACGCTGCCAGCCAGTAATTTTGCGCTCTTTGACGCGAGTAATTACTAACTCACCTTCTTCAACATCTTTTGTTAGTGTCGTGCCTGCACCGATGGTTGCGCCATCAGCGATAGTGACAGGCGCCACCAGCTGGCTATCAGAACCAACAAAAACATCATTACCGATGATGGTTTTAAACTTGTTCGCACCATCGTAGTTACAAGTGATCGTACCTGCACCGATGTTAGTACGTTGGCCGATCTCTGCATCACCTAAGTAAGTTAGGTGGTTCGCTTTTGAACCTTCTCCGATGCGCGCATTTTTCACTTCAACGAAGTTACCCACATGGGAATCGTTACGCATTTCAGCACCAGGACGAAGGCGAGTAAATGGACCAACCGTACATTCTTCACCAACCGTTGCACCTTCAATCACACTGTAAGGGCGAACGATGGTGTTGTCGTCGATTTCACAATCTTTCAGTACACAACCCGCACCGATAACCACGTTATCACCCAGTGAAACTTTACCTTCGACGATAACGTTCACGTCGATTTCACAGTCCATACCGCACTGTAACTCACCACGCAAATCAAAGCGTGCTGGATCGCGTAGCATGACACCTTGCTCTAGTAGCTTCTGAGCTTGCATTGACTGGAAAGCACGCTCTAGACGAGCAAGCTGTGCGCGGTCATTGACCCCTTCCACCTCAATGGCATTGACTGGGTGTACTGCCTCAACGGCACGACCTTCATCGTGTGCAGCTGCAATAACGTCAGTTAGGTAGTATTCGCCTTGTGCGTTGTTGTTGTTTAAGCCAGACAACCAACGCTTAAGATCCCCACCAGTCGCAACCATCACGCCAGTATTGATCTCTTTAATTTGTTTTTGCTCTTCTGTTGCATCTTTTTGCTCAACGATCGCCACAACAGGACCATTCTTACGGATAATACGACCATAGCCTGTCGGGTTATCTAGAATCACTGTTAGTAGTGCAATACCGCCTGTTGGCTGTGCATCTAATAGGTTTTCAATCGTTTCAGCTGAAATCAGTGGAACATCACCGTAAAGCACCAGTACTTTTTCATCGTCTTCAAACTTCGGAGACGCTTGATCAACCGCATGACCTGTACCTAGTTGCTCCGCTTGCAGTACCCAGTTTACAGGCTCTTCTGCTAGCGTTTGCTGCATTTGATCACCACCGTGACCATATACTAAGTGGATGTTTTGTGCGCCAAGACCTGTACATGTATCAATCACATGTTTTGCCATTGGCTTCCCTGCCAAAGTGTGTAGCACTTTAGGCATGTTTGAATACATACGGGTACCTTTACCCGCAGCAAGGATCACAGCACTGAATTTCATTAATAACCTATTGACGTTCTATTTTAATTGGGCGTTATTTTAAACACCTTGGAAGGATTAGTTAATGGTGGGATGTAAATTTCCAACTAAAATTAATCAAAAAGGCGACCAATTGGCCGCCTTTTTTCATGCAACGTTGCTAATTGAGCTTAGCGACGCTTTTTTGTCAGCTCGATAACTCGTAGCTGAGCAATGGCTTTAGCCAGTTCACTGGCCGCTTGTGCGAAGTCCATGTCACCATGCTGATTCTGGATTTGCTCCTCAGCGCGGCGTTTGGCTTCTTCTGCCTTCGCTGCGTCTAGCTCTTCACCACGGATAGCTGTATCAGCTAGTACAGTCGCTGTACCAGGCTGAATCTCTACCATACCACCAGAAACATAAATAATTTCTTCGTGGCCGTGCTGTTTCACAATACGCACCATACCAGGCTTGATAGCGGTCAGCAGCGGTGTGTGACCATGGAAAATACCAAGTTCACCTTCGCTACCGGTCACCTGAAACGTTTCAACACGACCAGAGAAGATTTTCTTCTCAGCGCTTACTACGTCTAGGTGAAAGGTTATTGCTGCCATATCGCCTCCTAGTTAGCCTTATAGCTTCTTCGCATTCTCAATAGCATCGTCGATGCTACCGCAGTACATAAATGCCTGCTCAGGAATGTCGTCGTATTCACCAGCTAGTAGGCCTTTAAAGCCACGTAGAGTCTCTTTTAGAGGTACGTAAATACCAGGGTCACCTGTAAATACTTCTGCTACGTGGTAAGGCTGAGTTAGGAAACGCTCAATCTTACGTGCACGAGATACAACTTGCTTATCTTCTTCAGATAGCTCGTCCATACCTAGGATAGCAATGATATCTTTCAGCTCTTTGTAGCGCTGAAGAGTCTGCTGAACACCACGAGCAACTTCGTAGTGATCTTGACCAACGACTAGTGGATCAAGCATACGAGATGTTGAATCTAGCGGGTCGATCGCAGGGTATAGACCCATTGCAGCGATGTTACGGTTAAGTACAACCGTTGCATCCAAGTGCGCGAACGTTGTTGCTGGAGACGGGTCAGTCAAGTCATCCGCTGGTACGTATACCGCCTGTACAGACGTGATAGAACCTGATTTCGTTGACGTGATACGCTCCTGGAGTACACCCATCTCTTCTGCAAGAGTTGGCTGGTAACCTACCGCAGAAGGCATACGACCTAGTAGTGCTGATACCTCTGTACCTGCAAGTGTGTAACGGTAGATGTTATCAATGAACAGTAGTACGTCACGACCTTCGTCACGGAAACGCTCTGCCATTGTTAGACCAGTCAGTGCAACACGTAGACGGTTACCTGGTGGCTCGTTCATCTGACCGTAAACCATCGCTACTTTTGATTCTTCAGGCTTCTCAACGTTTACAACGCCCGCTTCCTGCATCTCGTAGTAGAAATCGTTACCTTCACGAGTACGCTCACCAACACCAGCAAATACTGATAGACCTGAGTGCTGTAGTGCGATGTTGTTGATAAGTTCCATCATGTTAACGGTCTTACCTACACCTGCACCACCGAATAGACCGATTTTACCACCCTTAGCGAATGGACAAATTAGGTCGATTACTTTAACGCCCGTTTCTAGAAGTGCAATTTCGTTTGATTGCTCTTCGTAGCTTGGTGCACTACGGTGGATAGAGTAAACCTCTTCCGCACCCACTTCACCACGCTCGTCAATCGCGTCACCTAGGACGTTCATGATACGACCTAGAGTTTTAGTACCTACTGGTACTGAAATTGGAGCGCCAGTGTTAACCACTTCTACTCCACGACGTAAACCATCAGAGCTACCCATTACGATACAACGAACTACGCCACCGCCTAGCTGTTGTTGAACTTCAAGAACTAGACGCTCTTTTGAGTCCGTTACGTTTAGAGCGTCATATACACTAGGTACATTGCTCTGTGGGAACTCTACGTCGACTACCGCACCGATGATCTGTACGATCTTACCTGTAGCCATCGTTAATCCTCTAAACTATTTCGTTTTACCTAAGCTTAAACCGCAGCTGCACCACCAACGATTTCTGATAGTTCTTGTGTAATCGCAGCCTGACGGGCTTTGTTGTACACAAGTTCCAAATCGTCAATCAAACTGGTTGCGTTATCCGTTGCAGCCTTCATCGCAATCATTCGAGCCGCTTGCTCACAAGCAAGGTTCTCAACCACACCTTGGTATACCTGAGACTCTACGTAACGCACTAATAGCGTATCCAGTAGAGGTTTTGGTTCAGGCTCATAGATGTAGTCCCATGAATGCTCACGCTGCATCTCTTCGCTGTCCGATTTAGGCAAAGGTAGCAATTGATCGATCGTTGGTTGCTGAACCATAGTATTTACAAACTTGTTGAATACTACATATAGACGGTCCAGTTCACCTTCATCGTATTTCTTCAGCATTACGCCAACAGAGCCGATTAGGTCTTGTAGGCTTGGATTATCTCCAAGACCAGAAACCTGTGCCGCAACTTTTGCGCCACCATGTTTAAAGAAAGCTGTTGCTTTTGAGCCAACAACGGCTAGCTCAATCTCAGCACCCTTCTCTCTCCATGCTTGCATGTCTGTAACGGCTTTTTTGAACACGTTAATGTTCAAACCACCACACAGACCACGGTCTGTCGAAACGATGATGTAACCAACACGTTTAGCTTCACGCTCTTCTAGGTACGGATGACGGTACTCTAGGTTTGCGTTAGCCACATGACCGATCACTTTACGCATTGTTTCAGCGTATGGACGAGAAGCTTCCATTGCATCTTGAGAACGACGCATTTTTGAAGCTGCTACCATTTCCATCGCTTTCGTAATTTTCTGAGTGCTTTTAACACTACCGATTTTATTACGTATCTCTTTTGCGCCGGCCATCGTTACTCTCCGTTAGTTGGTGGCAGAAACTGCCACCGACCTAATTACCAAGTTTGGGTTGCTTTGAAGTCGTCAGTCAGTTTCTTCAACTGAGCTTCGATTTCATCGTTGTAAGCGCCAGACTTGTCGATCTCAGCTGCTAGTTCAGCGTATTGACCGCGAGCGTACGATAGTAGAGCCGCCTCGAAATCTAGAACTTTGTTAAGTTCTACATCATCAAGGTAACCGCGCTCTGCCGCGAAGATAGTTAGAGCTTGGTCAAATACAGACATTGGAGCGTACTGCTTCTGCTTCATTAGTTCTGTAACTTTTTGACCATGGTCTAGCTGTTTCTTCGTTGCGTCATCAAGGTCAGAAGAGAACTGAGCAAATGCCGCTAGTTCACGGTATGCAGCTAGTGCTGTACGGATACCACCTGATAGTTTCTTGATGATTTTCGTCTGAGCTGAACCACCTACACGAGATACTGAGATACCTGGGTCAACAGCAGGACGAACACCAGCGTTGAATAGCTCAGTTTGTAGGAAGATCTGACCATCGGTAATCGAGATTACGTTAGTCGGTACGAATGCTGAAACGTCACCTGCTTGAGTTTCGATGATAGGAAGAGCAGTCAAAGAACCAGTCTTACCTTTCACTTCACCGTTAGTGAAACGCTCTACGTACTCTTCGTTTACACGAGCTGCACGCTCTAGTAGACGCGAGTGTAAGTAGAATACGTCACCTGGGAATGCCTCACGGCCTGGTGGACGTTTAAGTAGTAGAGAGATCTGACGGTAAGCTACCGCTTGCTTAGATAGATCATCGTAAACAATCAGTGCGTCTTCACCGCGATCGCGGAAGTATTCACCCATCGCACAACCTGCGTAAGGCGCTAGGTATTGAAGCGCTGCAGATTCAGAAGCTGATGCAACTACAACGATAGTGTTTTGTAGTGCGCCGTGCTCTTCTAGTTTGCGAACAACGTTAGCGATAGTCGATGCTTTCTGACCGATTGCTACGTAGATAGAGAAAATACCAGAGTCTTTCTGGTTGATGATCGCGTCGATCGCCAGTGCTGTTTTACCAATCTGACGGTCACCGATGATAAGCTCACGCTGACCACGACCGATTGGGATCATTGAGTCAACTGACTTATAACCAGTTTGCACAGGTTGGTCTACCGATTTACGGTCGATTACACCTGGTGCGATCACTTCTACAGGCGAAGTCATTTTCGCTTCGATTGGACCTTTACCATCGATAGGCTCACCCAGCGTATTTACTACGCGGCCTAGTAGTTCTGGACCAACTGGCACTTCAAGAATGCGGCCAGTACCTGTAACTTTCATGCCTTCCTTAAGGTCAGCATATGGGCCCATTACAACCGCACCAACCGAGTCACGCTCAAGGTTAAGTGCCAGTGCATAACGGCCACCCGGTAATTCAATCATTTCACCTTGCATCACGTCCGCTAGGCCGTGGATGCGGATGATACCATCGCTTACCGATACGATAGTACCCTCGTTGCGAGCTTCACTAACAACTTCGAAAGATTCGATACGTTGTTTGATCAGATCGCTAATTTCCGTGGAATTAAGTTGCATGCTCCAATCCCCATTAAGACTGCAATGCATCGCTCAGGCGGTTCAAACGACCACGCGCTGAGTCATCGATGACTAGGTCTCCGGCTCGAATAATAACCCCACCAAGTAGGGTCTCATCTACACTGCAATTCAGCTTCACTTTGCGTTCAAGACGCTTTTCAAGTTTGCTGCCAATGTTTGCAAGTTGTTCATCAGAAAGCTCTGTTGCTGAAATAACTTCAACATCAATTTCTTTCTCATGTTCTTTTTTCAGAGTAAAAAACTCTTTACAAACATCAGGAAGGGCCGCTAAACGACCATTCTCAGCCATTACCTTCAAAAGGTTTTGACCGTGCGCATCAACTTGTTCGCCGCAAACTGCAACAAAAATTTCTGCCATTTTGTCAGCAGAAACCGAACCCGTTAGTAGTTCGTTCATTTGTTCGTTTTTGGCCACTTCAGCAGCAAAAGATAACATTTGGCCCCATTGGTCCAACTGGTCTTTCTCTAAAGCAAAGTCGAAGGCTGCTTTAGCATAGGGGCGTGCGATAGTAGTCAAATCAGACATATGCGCCCCCAGACTTAAAGTTTTGCAGTAATGTTGTCGAGAATATCTTTTTGCGCATCTTTATCGATAGAACGCTCAAGGATTTTCTCAGCACCAGCTACAGCCAGAGTAGCAACTTGTTTGCGCAGCTCATCGCGTGCACGATTGCGTTCAGCTTCAAGTTCTGCTTCTGCTTGCGCTAGGATTTTCTGGCGTTCTGCCTGAGCTTCCTCGCGAGCTTCATCAAGAATTTGAGACTTACGCTTGTTCGCTTGTTCGATGATCTCAGTTGCTGTGCGCTTCGCTTCTTTCAATTGATCAGAAGCGTTGGCTTGTGCTAGATCCAAGTCTTTCGCAGCACGTTCTGCTGCTTGAAGACCATCAGCAATTTTCTTCTGACGCTCTTCGATCGCTTGCATCAATGGTGGCCATACATACTTCATGCAGAACCACACAAATAGTGCGAACGAGATTGCTTGACCTAGCAGAGTTGCGTTTATGTTCACAACAGCTACCCCTCTATTTGGACTTAGTGTTAATCAGTGACAAGCGATAATCGCCCGTCCCGAGTTAAAGGTGATTAACCTAGTTGACCAACGAATGGGTTTGCGAAAGTGAATAGTAGCGCGATTACGATACCGATCATTGGAACCGCATCAAGTAGACCCGCGATGATGAACATCTTAACTTGTAGCATAGGAGCCATTTCTGGTTGACGTGCAGCACCTTCTAGGAATTTACCACCTAGCAGTGCGAAACCAATCGCTGTACCAAGAGAAGCAAGACCGACGATAATACCTACGGCGATTGCAGAAAAGCTCAGTAAAGTTTCCATTACTATCTCCAATTTATAGTTGTTGGCTTAGTGCCCAAATAAAAAGCTTTAAAAAAATTAATGATCAGGATCTTCGTGTGCCATTGACAGGTAAACAATTGTCAACATCATGAATACGAAGGCTTGAATCGTAATAACCAAGATATGGAAGATTGCCCACGGTAGTGAACCCATCCATTGTAAGTACCATGGTAGCATTGCCGCACAAAGAATGAATACAACCTCACCCGCGAACATGTTACCGAATAGACGCATACCAAGTGATAGAGGTTTCGCTAATAGCGATACCACTTCAATTAGTAGGTTAAACGGAATCATCAGTGGGTGATTGAATGGATGTAGTGCAAGTTCTTTTGCGAATCCACCTAGACCTTTTACTTTGATGCTGTAGTAAATCATCAATGCAAAAACGCCTAGAGCCATAGCCATGGTGATATTCACATCAGCAGACGGTACAACCTTAAGGTAAGGAATACCTAGCCAATGCTCTGCTGGGTATGGTAAGAAGTCGATAGGAACTAAGTCCATCACGTTCATCAAAAATACCCAACAAAAGATAGTCAGTGCTAAAGGCGCGATCAGTGGGTTGCGTCCATGGAACGTGTCTTTGACGTTATCGGCGACAAATTCAACGATCATTTCTACAGCACACTGAAGCTTACCCGGTACACCCGCTGTTGTTCTCTTTGCTACTTTGTAAAAAATTCCGAGGAAGATTAAACCAGTAAACCAAGAAAAAAACAGGCTATCGATATGTACGTTCCAGAAACTTGTCTCCGACCCTACTAAACCCAACTTGTATAGCGATAGGTTAGAAAGGTGGTGGGCAATGTAACCGGACGATGTTAGCGCTTCACCTGGCGCAGCCATAACTCATCCTATTTTTTGTTGTTAATGAATAGCACTGGTGCACAGATATTAATACCTAGTACCAGCAAATAGGTTAGTTTGAGGGGAACAAGTTCCACCTGCATATACATGTAGGCAACATAGAACAGTGCAACCGTGATGAGAATTTTCAGTACTTCACCCGTATAGAAGGAAGCAGCGATGCGCTTGGCAGCGCGAGCTCCACTAAACATGAAAGCACACAGCGCGAATACTGCATTGGCAACAACAAAAATGCCTCCGCCAATCAGCGCTGAAAATCCCCAGTCAGGATTTATGGCTACCGCCATTCCTGCTGCCACAAAAATAACCGCGCCAGACTGGATCATTAACAATTGCCTTGCGAGCTCTCGTCCTGGTCTAGCTAACGCAGCTACCATGTATTCGTACCTCTAGTAATATCCACTTCGCACTTAACTCTCTGTGCTGGGAAATTGGCGAAAATTATACGTTCAGTTCAACGTAAAGCAATTCGATTGCATCAAAAACTTACAGTTTTGTTTACAAAACGACAACTTTCGCACAAAATTCGATTAATTAGATTAATTGACCTAAATCAATTATCTCATCTAGGCCTCAAGCTTGGCAATTAGTTGGTCCAATTTGTGAGGCTCATCAAGACTTATCGTCAATTTCGCTTTTCCGTTTGCAGAACGGGTAAGAGAAACTTTTGCATCAAGCAGCTGACTCAATTTATGCGACATTTGCTCGGCTTCGGTATCCTCTTGTTGCCCTTTTTGCTCATTTTGTGGGGCTAAGCACTTTTTTACTAACTGTTCGGTTTGGCGAACAGTCATTTGCTTCTTAGCCACTTGTTGAGCAACTTCGACTTGCTGTTCGCCTTCTAACGCTAACAGAGCTCGAGCATGACCCATTTCCAATTTTTTATCTGCAACCAGACCTTTTACATCAACTTCCAACTGATTCAGACGTAATAGGTTACTCACCGTCGTTCTTGATTTACCAATCACATCGGCCACTTGCTGATGTGTCAGCGTGAATTCATCTTGTAGACGTTCAAGCGCTTGGGCTTCCTCAATCACATTCAAGTCTTCACGTTGAATGTTTTCAATCAACGCCATGGCGATGGCGGCACGATCTTCAACTTTTTTCACCAAACACGGCACGCGTTTTAAACCCGCCTGCCTTGCAGCACGCCAGCGGCGTTCACCTGCGATGATCTCAAACTGACCACTTTCGACCTGGCGAACCACGATTGGTTGAATAATGCCTTGTGATTGAATCGAAGCCGCTAGTTCTTCTAGCGCTTCAGGCGCCATATCTTTACGCGGTTGGTATACGCCCGGCTGCAATTGACCAATCGCTAAATCGGTTAACTCACCGTCTGCCGATAATTCTTGGCTATGCGATGCAATATGCTGTTTTTCACGAGCAAACGAACTGGTCGACAATAACGCATCCAGTCCTTTTCCGAGACCACGCTTAGACATGGGATTGAATTCCTTAGGTTAGAGTTAAACTGGGATTTCTTCGCGGCGGAGCATTTCGCCCGCTAGAGCAAGATACGCTTTGGCACCTGCGGAGTACTTATCGTAGTACATTGCAGGCTTACCGTGACTTGGTGCTTCAGCCAAACGAACATTACGCGGAATGACAGTACGGTAAACTTTATTCCCAAAGTGTTTTTTAAGTTGATCGGATACTTCATTCGATAAGCGGTTGCGTGGGTCGTACATGGTACGCAATAAACCTTCGATTTTGAGGTTTTCATTCACAACAGCCGCTAACTTGCTGATTGTATCCATAAGAGCAGTTAAACCTTCTAACGCAAAGTATTCACATTGCATCGGCACCAGCACAGAGTCAGCTGCCGCCATCGCATTGATTGTAAGAAGGTTTAGAGAAGGAGGACAATCAATAAAGATGAAATCATAGTTATCGCGAACTGACGACAATGCATTTTTTAGACGCACTTCACGAGCGAAAACTTCCATCAATTTGATTTCTGCCGCGGTTACGTCTCCGTTCGCCGCGATCAAATCATACTTCCCTGTTGTTTGGGTACAAACGACTTGATCGAACGGTGTATCTTCGACCAAAAGATCGTATGCGGTGGCGTCGACCATATACTTATCCACGCCACTGGCCATCGTAGCATTGCCTTGCGGGTCGAGATCGATCACCAAAACCTTGCGCTTTGTTGCCGCCATCGAAGCCGCTAAGTTAATGCACGTTGTTGTTTTGCCGACCCCACCTTTCTGGTTGGCGATTGCTACAATTTTACCCACGATTACCTCGCTAATTTTCCTTGCGCGATAAGATTACTAGATGACGATCACCTTCCAACTCAGGAACAGCCAAAGATATGATCTCTGTCACACTGCACCATTCAGGAAGCTGATCCATTTCATCTTTAGGGTGCTGTCCTTTCAGCGCTAGAAACACCCCGTGCTCTTGTTTCGGCAAATGGTGGCACCATTCCACCATGTCTGTCATTGAAGCAAAAGCTCGACTCAAAACGCCATCAAATTTTTCTTCAGGTTGGAATTCTTCGACGCGACTTTGAATTGGTGTCACGTTTTTCAGCCCTAATGTGTGCACGACTTGCTTGATAAAACGAATGCGTTTGCCAAGACTGTCGAGCAAAAAGAAGGTTTTCTCAGGGTTCATTATTGCCAAAGGGATGCCCGGTAACCCCGGACCAGTACCAACATCAATGAAGCGCTCACCGGGCAGGTGTGCGCTTACAACGATACTATCAAGAATATGTTTCACTAACATATCAAGCGGATCACGTACCGATGTTAAATTGTACGCTTTGTTCCATTTGTCGAGCAGTTCGACATAACCAACTAACTGCTCTCGTTGCTGTTCTGACACTTCCAAATCGGTTTTCGCGATCAGTGAATCCAGCTTTGTTCGCAATGCGCTCATTATTCTTCCTCACCTTTCTTCAGCAAACCATGCTTTTTCAAGTGAACAAGTAGAATAGAAATTGCAGCAGGCGTAATACCAGAAATGCGTGATGCAATACCGATGCTCTCTGGTTTGGCCTCGCTCAGTTTAGCAACGACTTCGTTTGATAAACCTTTTACATCGCGGTAATCCAAATCAGCAGGTAACTTGGTATTTTCGTGACGCAGTGATTTTTCGATCTCTTCCTGCTGACGCTTGATGTAACCATCGTATTTCACTTGAATTTCAACTTGCTCAGCCGCTTGCTGATCTTCAAGTGCAGGAGCAAACGCTTCAAGTTGCGTCAGTTGCGAATAAGTGATCTCTGGACGACGCAGAAGATCCTCACCACTCGCTTCACGGGCCATTGGGGTTTTCAGCAGCTTGTTCAGCTCATCAACCCCCTCTGATTTCGGATTCATCCACGTTGCTTTCAAACGCTGACGCTCCGTTTCCATATTGTTGATTTTCTCGTTAAAGCGAGCCCAACGAACATCATCAATCAAGCCTAGCTCGCGCGCTTTTTCCGTTAAACGTAAATCGGCGTTATCTTCACGAAGCAGCAGGCGGTATTCCGCACGAGAAGTGAACATGCGGTACGGCTCTTTGGTACCCATGGTCGATAAGTCATCAATCAACACGCCCATGTAAGCTTGGTCACGACGTGGGCTCCAGCCTTCTTTGTCTTGGCTAAACAAGCTTGCGTTTAGGCCCGCCATCAAGCCTTGCGCTGCGGCTTCTTCGTAGCCAGTCGTACCATTAATCTGGCCAGCAAAGAACAAACCATGGATGAACTTCGTCTCGTACGTTTGCTTCAAATCACGTGGATCGAAGAAATCATATTCAATCGCATAACCTGGGCGAACGATGTGTGCATTTTCAAACCCTTTCATTGAGCGCACGATTTGTACTTGCACATCAAATGGCAAGCTGGTCGAGATACCATTAGGGTATAACTCGTGCGTGGTTAGGCCTTCTGGCTCAATGAAGATTTGGTGGCTGTTTTTGTCAGCGAAACGCATCACTTTGTCTTCAATAGACGGACAGTAACGAGGACCAATACCTTCAATCACACCTGCGTACATTGGACTGCGATCCAAGTTACTGCGGATCACATCGTGAGTTTGTTCATTGGTGTGGGTGATGAAACATGGAATCTGACGCGGATGCTGTTCACGTTTGCCCATGAACGAGAATACAGGCGTTGGGTTATCACCGTGCTGAGCTTCTAGCACTGAAAAATCAACAGTACGAGCATCAATGCGCGGTGGAGTACCTGTTTTTAAACGATCCACACGGAACGGCAGTTCACGCAGTCGATCCGCTAATGCGATCGATGGTGGATCCCCGGCACGACCACCAGACGAGCTTTCCATACCTATGTGGATCTTACCACCAAGGAAGGTACCCACGGTTAGCACAACGGCTTTCGCATGAAAGCGAAGTCCCATTTGAGTTACCACACCAACTGCGCGATCTTGTTCAACAATCAGATCATCAACTGACTGCTGGAACAACGTTAAGTTAGGCGCATTTTCTAATGCATTACGAACGTACGCTTTGTACAGAGCGCGATCGGCTTGAGCTCGAGTTGCTCGTACTGCAGGACCTTTGGAGGCATTTAGTGTACGAAACTGAATACCTGCATGGTCGATGGCTTCAGCCATCAAACCGCCCATAGCATCTACTTCTTTTACTAAGTGACCTTTACCAATACCACCGATCGCCGGATTACAAGACATCTGGCCTAATGTATCGATGTTATGGGTAAGGAGAAGCGTTTTTTGTCCTGTGCGTGCAGATGCGAGCGCGGCTTCCGTTCCTGCGTGTCCGCCACCGACAACAATGACGTCAAAGTTTTCGTGATAAAGCATGAACTGACCTCAGGTATTCAAAGGGATTTAATGGACAGATAAAGGAGCCGTATTTTACCTGCTTTATGCCAGAGAGAAAAACGTTTTCTCGTTTTATCCGTTTTAAGCTTCAAGATAAATATATATAAGATCTATATATATGATCTTTTATTAGATCTACTATTAGGATCGACCGTTTCTGTGGATAACCTAAAAATGATCAACAAGATCATGGATCTTCTTTGGATCATATCTTGTGATCATGATTGGATCAGATCGAGGATTACCTGGGATCAAAAGTGGTGGTTATACACAGGGGATAAAATTGATCAAAGTTGTTATTGGGATAACTAAAGGAAAATCACTGGATCTTATTGTAGTTATCCACAGTCTGTTTGGTTGGTTTTTGAGCGGTTAAACAAAATAATTTGGTGGGAGTTATTCACATGGGAGAAAACAGAGCCGAATTTCGACTCTGTTGAAGGGAAAGTCGTGAGTTTAAAAACGTTCGATATTCTCTTTTAACCACATCTCTGCGGCGTCTTCTGGCACATCATGGCTCAGTACATCGATTTTAAAGCAATCTGCGAGAGGGGTTGCACCAATATCCTCTAATAAATCATAAGCGTGTTGACCAGCGGCACAGAACGTATCGTAGCTAGAGTCACCAATCGCAATCACCGCAAATTTTACATCAGTCATTTTTGGCGGTGTATTTTGTAATGCTGCGATAAAAGGTTGGATATTATCAGGATACTCACCAGCTCCATGTGTAGAGGTGATCACCAACCACGTACCTTGATTTTCGATATCACTGAGGGAAGGCTGGTTGTGGATCGTTGTTTCAAATCCATTCTCGTTGAGTAGATCACTCAGGTGATCCCCTACGTATTCTGCGCCACCTAACGTGCTGCCTGTAATAATGTGGATCATACTTCTTCCTTATTGAATGCGACGGCTAAAGCTCATGGATGGCTTGCCGTACAAAAAGAAACGCGGTGTGAGTTAAGCTCAGCACCGCGCGTTCGATTATTTACTTCCCGATACAGAATGAAGAGAAGATTCGTCCCAGTAAGTCGTCAGAACTGAACTCACCGGTAATCTCATTGAGATGTTGTTGGGTGATGCGTAGCTCTTCAGCCAATATTTCACCAGCCATATAGCCTTCAAGCTGCTCCTGGCCTATTTGAAGGTGCTGTGCGGCACGTTCTAATGCATCGAGATGACGACGACGAGCCATAAACCCACCTTCACTGTTGCCAGAGAAGCCCATACACTCCTTGAGATGATCGCGCAGAGCTTCAACCCCTGCACCAGTCTTCGCTGACAAACGGATAAGGGTAGGGTTATTGACGTGGCAGATCCCCATATCTTCACCCGTTTGATCCGCTTTATTACGGATCACAGTTATACCAATGTTGTCTGGTAGGCGATCCACAAAATCTGGCCAGATATCTTTCGGATCGGTGGCATCGGTTGTCGTGCCATCCACCATGAACAACACGCGGTCTGCTTGGGCTATTTCATCCCACGCGCGTTCGATACCGATTTTCTCTACTTCATCGGAAGCATCACGCAAACCTGCTGTATCAATGATGTGCAGAGGCATGCCATCAATATGGATATGCTCACGCAGTACATCACGCGTGGTTCCTGCGATGTCGGTTACGATTGCAGACTCTTTACCCGATAGTGCGTTCAGTAGGCTTGATTTGCCCGCGTTTGGACGACCCGCAATCACGACTTTCATCCCTTCACGCATAATAGCGCCTTGGTTAGCTTCTTTGCGCACCGCATCTAGGTTGTCGATGATGGCTTGTAGGTCACCAGCCACTTTACCGTCGGCCAAAAAGTCGATCTCTTCTTCAGGGAAGTCGATGGCTGCTTCAACATAGATACGCAAATGAATCAGCGACTCAACTAAGGTATTAATGCGGCCTGAAAATGCGCCCTGTAAGGATTGCAGTGCCGATTTTGCTGCTTCTTCAGAACTGGCATCAATGAGGTCTGCGATCGCCTCGGCTTGAGCGAGGTCGAGTTTATCGTTCAGAAATGCGCGTTCAGAGAACTCACCAGGGCGAGCAGCTCGAATACCATCTATACCTAGAATGCGTTTTATCAGCATATCCATCACGACAGGGCCGCCATGGCCTTGCAGCTCAAGTACGTCTTCACCGGTAAATGAGTGTGGGTTAGGGAAGTACAGTGCGATGCCCTGATCAAGCACAGTGCCATCTTTTGACTTAAACGGCAGGTACTCTGCGTAGCGGGGCTTTAGTGTTTTGCCAGTGACTTCTAACGCCACTTGGTTGGCTTTAGGGCCAGAAACTCGAATAATACCGACACCGCCACGACCAGGCGCGGTCGCTTGAGCGACAATCGTATCTGTAGTCATAATTTTGCCTTTTGAGCTGGGCTATAGGGAAGATACCTAGGGAGCCATCACAATTAATTAGCTGAATTGTAATCAGCCAAAAACAAAAAGGCGACCTTTTGGCCGCCTTTCTCAATCATTTCCTAAAAGGTTACTTGCTGTGTAAGCCTTTTTTCTCTAATCCTTTGTAGATCAGAGTTTGCTGGATAAGCGTTACGATGTTCGACACCAACCAGTACAGAACGAGACCTGATGGGAAGAACAAGAAGAAGAAGGTAAACATAACCGGCATAAAGGTCATGATCTTCTGCTGCATTGGATCCGTTACCGTTGTCGGGCTCATCTTCTGGATTAGGAACATAGACGCACCCATCAATAGCGGCAGGATGTAGTAAGGGTCCTGCGCTGAAAGGTCATGAATCCAACCGAAGAATGGTGAGTGACGTAGCTCTACCGATTCCATTAGCGCCCAGTATAGTGCGATGAAAATAGGCATCTGTAGGATAAGAGGTAGACAACCACCTAGTGGGTTCACTTTCTCTTTCTTGTACAGTTCCATCATTTCTTGGCTCATGCGCTGACGGTCATCACCGATACGCTCACGCATTGCTTGCAGCTTAGGCTGTAGCATGCGCATTTTCGCCATAGACGTGTATTGCGCTTTTGTTAGTGGGTACATTGCACCACGAACGATGAAGGTCAGACAGATGATTGCCACACCCCAGTTACCAACAAAGCTCTGGATGAATGAAAGCAACATATGAAGAGGCTTCGCAATGAACCATAACCAGCCGTAGTCCACTACTAGGTCTAGGTTAGGTGCCACTTCTGCCATTTCATCTTGCAGTTTTGGACCAACCCAAAGTGTTGCTTCAAACTTAGCCTGATCGCCTGTTGCGATAGTTTTGTTTGGCATACGAACGCCGATGTCGCCTAGGTTGCCAATTACACGAGTGTATAGGTTAGTACCTGGTTCGTTACGTGGGATCCAAGCTGCGGCAAAGTAGTGCTGAATCATTGCTGCCCAACCTTGGCCATCGGCTAGGTTAAGAGACAGGTTGCGATCCTGCATATCATCAAAGCTGTACTTCTTGTAACGCGTATCTTCTGTTGAGTATGCGCCACCACGGTAAGTAGGCATTGTGATGCTACCACCATCGTCCATTAGGTTTTGACGTAGGTGAGCGTACATACCAAATGTTGCGTTGTTGCCTGAGTTGTTCACTACATCGTATTCAACATTAAGCGCGTAGCTGCCGCGTTTAAAGATGTAAGTTTTGGTGTATTCGATGCCGTTTGCAGTGAATGTCATCGGAACGCGAAGTTCATCTTGACCGTCAGCCATTGTGAAGCTGTCTGCACTTACGTTGTAGTGAGGGCGATTTGTGCTGCTCAAGTCGATACCTTGAGGACCCACTAGACCGCTTTGAGCGATAAATTGGTGACCTTGAGCGTCTTTAAGCAGAACAAAGGAATCTGATGAATCTAACTCAGCAGAGTATTCGTTAAGGTTGGCATGTACCACATCGCCACCAACGGTGTCGATCGACAGAGTTAAAACATCAGTCGTTACTGTGATAGTTTTTGCAGAAGCTTGCTGTTGACCAGGAACTGGGTCAAGTTCATCAGCAAAAGATGGTGCAGGTAGAGTGCTGCTTGATTGAGCCTGTTCAACTGCTTGAGGTTCTGGATTCTTTGCAACTTGCCATTGTTGAAACAGCAAAAAAGAAACCAGGGCCAAACCGATGAGCAGGATATTACGTTGAGAATCCATCGTTAGTTATCTCTGTCTTGTTTTTGGACTGGTGGAACGGGGTCATACCCCCCTTCATTCAAAGGGTGGCATTTTAATAGACGTTTGCCTGATAACCAACATCCTTTTACAAAACCGTGAGCTCTCAAAGCTTCTAGCGCGTAAGTGGAACAGGTTGGTGTGAACCGGCAACGAGGACCAATCAAAGGGCTGATAAACCAGCGATACAGATAAACGAGCCCAATGGCTATCCACGTGAAGGGCGAGACAGGCGTTGCCATAGCTTATCAAACAACTTAAAAATTTCCTCATTGCTTAAATCTTGCGCGCTTTTCTTCGCAATCACAACAAAATCTTTGTTTGGAAGCTGATGTTGATTGTTACGAAAGCTTTCACGAGCCAAACGCTTAAATCGGTTACGACCGACAGCCGTTTTGATTTGCTTTTTGGGAACCGCTAAACCTAATCGTGGGTGAGAAAGTTTGTTATTGCGAGCAATGATGGTGAAATGAGGCGAGCCAGCTCGATGAGCTTGCTGGAAGACGTTTTGATAATGCTCGGGAGTTAACAAACGTAACTCCCGATTAAACGCGTACGTGTTCAAAATAAACTAGCGATTATTTTGATAGGCGCGCACGGCCTTTTGCACGACGTGCGTTGATAACTTTACGACCGTTCTTAGTTGCCATGCGAGCACGGAAGCCGTGAGTACGCTTGCGCTTTAGAACTGTAGGTTGAAAAGTGCGTTTCATGATAATTACCTTTACTGATCAGTAGTTTTAGGTTCTTGTTAAACCCGGCGTGGGTATTTGCTTTCTTATATAAAGAAGCTCTTTATATAGAGAAGGACAACCGACGCCTCTCAACAAAGAGGCGGAATTGTAATCACACTCACATAATGTGTCAATGACTCAATGAGTACGAAATTCCGGCCGGGCGATTATACGTAGTGTGAGTAAAATCTCAAGGATCAATCGATCCTGATGCTTGATCGTTACTCTATTCCTACTTGGTTAAGGAATTTTTTCAAACGAGGATCTTGTGGATTATCGAAGATATCCTGTGGAGAACCTTGCTCAACGATATTGCCTTCCGCCATGAAGATCACTCTATCAGCGACTTCTTTCGCGAATTGCATCTCGTGCGTCACCACCAGCATGGTTTGATGCTGATTAGCTAACTTCTTCATTAATGAGAGAACTTCACCGACCCATTCAGGATCCAGCGCAGAAGTTGGTTCGTCAAACAACAGCAGTTCTGGTTGCAGCGCCATCGCTCGGCCGATACCCACACGTTGTTGTTGGCCGCCAGACAATGCCGCTGGATAACTATCACCTTTATCCCCAAGGCCGATGTCATCCAGAATTTGTTGCGCTCGTTTGAGAGCATCGGCTTTTTTCCAACCTCGAACGGTCACTAGACCTTCGGCAATGTTCTGGCGCGCATTCATGTGGGCAAACAGGGCATAGTTTTGGAACACAAAGCCAGTTCGACGACGCAGCGCTAATACTTCGGCTTTAGTGTGTTTTTGAGTATCAACGGAGATGTCATCTATCGTGATACGACCTTCATCTGCTTGTTCTAGAAAGTTCACCGTACGCAGCAAGGTTGATTTACCCGTACCACTTGAGCCGATAATCACGATGATCTCACCTTGCTTAATATCGAGGTCGATGCCTTTCAGCACTTCAGTCTCACCAAAACGTTTGTGAATATTTTCTAACTTAATCATCGTACGTACGCCTTATTCAGTTTTGCTTCTGCCCAGATTTGTACGCGAGTCAGAATTACCACCACGCCCCAGTAAATAAGAGCAACCGCAAGGAAAGCTTCAAAGAAACGGAAACTTGATGAGGCTTCCATCTGTGCTTTCGCCATGATTTCGGCCACACCAAGCGTGAAAGCGAGAGACGTTGACTTGATCATATCGATGAAATAGTTCATCAATGAAGGCAGTGCGACACGCGTTGCTTGAGGTAAAATCACTCGGCGCATTGCTTGGGATGTCGTCATACCGACCGATAAGCTCGCTTCCATTTGGCTGCGATCAATGCCAATAATGGCGGCACGAATACTTTCCGCCATATAAGCGGCAAAGTGCAGCGTTAAACCGATAACCGCTGCTGAAAAGGCGTCGATACCGACCATCAATGGAAAAATTTGCGGTAAGCCGTAATAAAGCAGGAAAAGCTGAACCAACAGTGGGGTGCCACGGAAGAAGCTGATGTACAGTTGGCTTAATTGATCCAGAACTGGCAGTTTAAATACGCGAATATTGGCTAAAATGACGGATAAAATCAGCGAAAACACCAATCCCCATGTCGCCATTTCCATGGTTGTGCCAAGATATTTCAGCAATATCGGCAGCAGTTCCAACATGTAATTAAAGTCAAATCCCATACGGCTTACCTAAAGGCTAGAGAAAAGAAAAGGTGGAAAACAAGTTCCACCTTTACGTAAGTTTATTTTAGTCCGAGAGTGATACCACTTTGCGGCCTAAAGTACAAAGAGTTCTTATTTCGTGATGTCAGCGCCAAACCACTTCACGGAAATTTTCTCTACTGTACCATCTGCGCGCATCTCAGCCAGTGCTTTGTTTACTTCTTCTTGCAGCTTACGACCTTTCTCGTTGTCAACGAAAGGCCATGCGTTTTGAATGGTCTCAAACGGTTCGCCTGCCAATTCCAGAGGAAGGCCAGTTTTCTTAATCAGCTCTAACGCAGAAAGACGATCCATTACAAACGCGTCTGCACGACCGAGCGCCACGTCATGTTCGATACCTGTGTCGTACGTTTTAATGTTGATCTTGCCGTCTTTGTCGTATTGACGCAGCAGTTGCTCAAAGTTAGAGCCTAGGTTCACCGCAACGGTTTTGCCCGCAAGATCGTCAACACCTTTGATGCTGTCGTTGCCTTTACGCACGGTAATTTGTGCGCCATCTACAACGTAAGGGTCAGCAAATAGGTATTTAGCTTTACGCTCATCAGTCATGGTGATTTGGTTGGAGATCGTATCGATACGACCAGTTTCTAAAAGACCAAATAAACCAGAGAAGTTGGCTGTTACGTATTCGATTTTGTAATCGTTACGTTTACCGATTTCATCCCACATGTCGACTTCAAAGCCTTGTAGCTTGTCTTGCTTTACAAAAGTAAACGGGAAGTAGCGACCTGACATACCAACTTTGACTTCAGTAGCGGCTTGTACGGTTGCTGCCGACAGTGCAATGGCTGCAACGGCAACCTTAATCCAGTTTTTCATAATACATCTCCATAATTTTATGGTTGGAAATACTACTGTTAGTTAGCTCAATTAAATAAATAACCAAGAGCAATAACCTAGACCTGTGAGTTATTAGATAATAGAAGAAGAATGTTAAATGTGACGAAAAAGCGAACTGAACCTAGCGAAATGATCGACAAAATCAGCATTGGGAATAAAATAATACACAGACTTATCACCAATCGCTCGATCTTGTGAATTTTGCCCAATTGTGGATCGTTGTGTGGGCAAATTTGGGGCAAGGTGTGTTGATCTCATCAAGTTTGCAGAAATAATTGTGAATAACTTGGATCTTATTCACTGGATCGTCGATCAATCGCTGGCGATCTTGGTTATCAACAGGTAAAATTGCCAGTCTTTTCCGATAATTCAATTACTCAGTGGGGGCACCGTGTCATCTTCGCTTTGGCTGCAATGTTTGCAGCAGCTTCAAGAAGAGCTACCAGCTACAGAATTCAGCATGTGGGTTCGTCCGCTACAAGCGGAGCTCAATGACAATACTCTCACTCTATTCGCGCCAAACCGCTTTGTGTTGGACTGGGTGCGTGATAAGTATCTGAACAATATTACTCGCTTACTGCAGGAATACTGCGGTGGCGATATTCCTAACTTACGTTTTGAAGTGGGGAGCCGACCTGTCTCTGCACCAAAACCAGCGCCGACACGTACGCCTGCAGATGTGGCTGCCGAGTCATCTGCACCTGCGCAATTACAGGCGCGTAAGCCAGTACACAAAACCTGGGATGACGACGCTCAAGCGATTGCGGCTATCAATCACCGCTCAAACATGAACCCAAAACACAAGTTCGATAACTTTGTTGAAGGTAAGTCGAACCAACTGGGTTTGGCTGCGGCGCGTCAGGTATCGGATAACCCAGGTGCAGCTTACAACCCACTATTCCTATACGGCGGCACGGGTTTGGGTAAAACCCACTTATTGCATGCGGTGGGTAACGCGATTGTGGATAACAACCCGAACGCAAAAGTGGTCTACATGCACTCAGAACGTTTTGTGCAAGACATGGTGAAAGCACTGCAAAACAATGCGATTGAAGAATTCAAACGCTACTACCGCAGCGTGGATGCGCTCCTTATCGATGACATCCAATTCTTTGCTAATAAAGAACGTTCACAAGAAGAATTCTTCCATACCTTCAACGCACTATTGGAAGGTAATCAGCAGATCATTCTAACGTCTGACCGTTATCCTAAAGAAATTAATGGCGTTGAAGATCGTCTTAAATCTCGCTTTGGTTGGGGTCTTACTGTTGCGATCGAGCCGCCTGAGCTTGAAACGCGTGTGGCGATCTTGATGAAAAAAGCTGAAGATCACCAAATCCACCTTGCTGATGAAGTGGCATTCTTCATTGCCAAGCGTCTGCGTTCGAACGTTCGTGAGCTAGAAGGTGCACTGAACCGTGTTATTGCGAACGCGAACTTTACTGGCCGTCCAATTACGATTGATTTTGTTCGTGAAGCGCTGCGCGATCTGCTTGCTCTACAAGAGAAGCTTGTGACAATCGATAACATTCAAAAGACAGTGGCGGAATACTACAAGATTAAAGTAGCGGACTTGCTGTCTAAGCGTCGTTCTCGTTCTGTAGCGCGTCCTCGTCAGCTGGCTATGGCGTTAGCAAAAGAGCTAACCAACCACAGTTTGCCTGAAATTGGCGATGCGTTTGGGGGCCGCGATCATACGACCGTACTTCATGCTTGTCGCAAGATTGAGCAGCTGCGTGAAGAGAGCCACGACATTAAAGAAGATTACTCTAACTTGATTCGCACCCTGTCTTCGTAATCGGTTAGAATAACGGTATTCTAAGCAAATCATTTATTGAGCTGACAGCGTAAAGAGCCAAGCATGAAATTTACCATTGAACGTAGTCATTTAATCAAACCGCTACAGCAGGTTTCGGGCGCTTTAGGTGGCCGACCAACCCTGCCAATCCTGGGTAACCTACTTCTTAAAGTAGAAGAGAACGTATTGTCGATGACGGCAACCGATCTTGAAGTAGAGTTAGTAAGCAAAGTGACGCTAGAAGGTGATTTTGAAGCGGGCAGCATTACCGTTCCTTCGCGTAAGTTTCTCGATATCTGCCGTGGTTTACCGGACGATGCGATCATCACATTTGTATTAGAAGGTGATCGCGTACAAGTTCGCTCTGGTCGCAGCCGTTTCTCGTTGGCAACGCTTCCTGCGAACGATTTCCCTAATATTGAAGACTGGCAAAGCGAAGTGGAAGTATCACTGAGCCAAGCTGATTTACGTACGCTGATCGACAAAACTCAGTTCTCGATGGCGAATCAAGACGTTCGTTACTACCTCAACGGCATGTTGTTTGAAATTGACGGCACCACGCTACGCAGCGTAGCGACGGACGGCCACCGTATGGCGGTATCGCAAACTCAGCTAGATGCGGACTTTGCGCAGAAGCAAATCATCGTGCCACGCAAAGGTGTGCAAGAATTAGTAAAGTTGATGGATGCGCCAGAGCAGCCTGTAGTACTTCAGATCGGTAGCTCCAATGTTCGTGCTGAGGTGAATAACTTTACTTTTACCTCTAAGTTGGTTGATGGTCGTTTCCCTGACTACCGCCGTGTATTGCCTCAGAGCACCAATAAGACACTAATAGCAAGTTGTGACGAGTTGCGCCAAGCCTTCTCTCGTGCTGCGATTCTTTCCAACGAAAAATTCCGTGGCGTGCGTGTGAATCTGGCTGATACTGAAATGCGCATAACCGCGAATAACCCAGAACAAGAAGAAGCGGAAGAGATGCTTGATGTAACCTTTGAAGGTGACGCCATCGAAATCGGCTTTAACGTAAGCTATGTGCTTGATGTTCTGAACACGTTGCGTTGTGAAAATGTACGTGTGTCGATGTCGGATGCTAACGCTAGCGCGTTGATTGAAAATGCCGACGATGACAGTGCCATGTACGTGGTGATGCCAATTCGTCTATAAGCCAACTGAATGCCTCTTTCTCGTCTCATCATTCAGCAGTTTCGAAACATTAAAGCCTGTGATATTGAGTTATCAGCAGGCTTTAACTTTCTTATCGGGCCGAACGGCAGCGGTAAAACCAGTGTCTTAGAAGCGGTTTATCTGCTCGGGCATGGCCGCTCATTCAAGAGCTCTCTCACCGGACGAGTGATACAAAATGAGTGTGACGAACTGTTTGTTCATGGTCGTTTTTTGAACTCGGATCAATTTGAGCTACCTATCGGCATTAATAAGCAGCGTGATGGCTCAACAGAGGTTAAAATAGGCGGTCAATCTGGACAAAAATTAGCGCAGTTGGCACAAGTTCTGCCTCTGCAGTTGATACACCCAGAAGGGTTTGATTTACTGACAGATGGCCCTAAACATCGTCGTGCGTTTATTGATTGGGGCGTGTTTCATACCGAGCCCGCTTTTTATCAAGCATGGGGAAGGTTCAAGCGCCTGAACAAGCAGCGCAACGCGTTGTTGAAAACCGCCAATAGTTATCGTGAGCTCAGTTATTGGGATCAGGAAATGGCAGGATTGGCTGAAAACATCAGCCAATGGCGAGCAAGTTACATCGAGCAGATGAAAACCGTCGCAGAAACTATCTGTCAGACATTTTTGCCAGAATTTGAGATCCAATTGAAGTATTATCGTGGCTGGGATAAAGACACTCCATACCACGAGATACTAGAAAAGAATTTTGAGCGTGATCAGGCATTGGGATACACCTTTAGTGGCCCAAACAAAGCTGATTTGCGCATTAAAGTGAACGGAACGCCCGTTGAAGATGTTCTGTCACGCGGTCAATTAAAACTCATGGTGTGTGCATTGCGTGTAGCGCAAGGGCAACACCTGACAGAGATGGCCGGTAAACAATGCATTTACCTAATTGATGACTTCGCGTCGGAATTAGATAGCCAACGTCGCAAGCGTCTTGCTGACTGCTTAAAAGAGACGGGCGCACAAGTATTTGTAAGCTCTATCACTGAAAGCCAAATCGCCGATATGTTGGACGATAACGGTAAATTGTTTCATGTGGAACATGGCAGGATAGAGTCAAACTAGAAGAGAGAAACTCATGTCTGAAAATTACGATTCATCGAGTATTAAGGTACTGAAGGGTCTGGATGCGGTACGTAAGCGTCCAGGAATGTACATCGGCGATACGGACGACGGCACCGGCCTTCACCACATGGTTTTCGAGGTGGTGGATAACTCAATTGATGAAGCGTTGGCAGGTCACTGTAAAGACATCGTTGTGACAATTCATGAGGATAACTCGGTTTCCGTTAGCGATGATGGTCGTGGCATTCCAACAGAAATCCACTCAGAGGAAAATGTCTCTGCAGCAGAAGTAATCATGACGGTTCTTCACGCGGGTGGTAAGTTCGACGATAACTCATACAAAGTATCGGGTGGTCTTCACGGGGTAGGTGTTTCAGTAGTAAACGCACTATCAGAGAAAGTTGAGCTAACGATTCATCGTGGTGGCCATATCCATACGCAAACCTACCGCCATGGTGAGCCTCAAGCGCCACTAGCCGTTGTGGGTGATACGGATAAAACCGGTACACAAATTCGTTTCTGGCCAAGTGCCGAGACGTTCTCTAACACTGAGTTCCACTATGACATTCTGGCGAAACGCCTGCGTGAACTGTCATTCCTGAACTCTGGTGTGTCGATCAAATTGGTTGATGAACGTGAAGCGGACAAACATGATCACTTCATGTATGAAGGTGGTATTCAAGCGTTCGTTGATCACCTAAACACCAACAAAACGCCAATCATCGAAAAAATCTTCCACTTTAACTCTGAGCGTGAAGACGGCATTTCAGTTGAAGTGGCGATGCAATGGAACGATGGTTTCCAAGAGAACATCTTCTGCTTTACCAACAATATCCCACAGCGTGATGGTGGTACTCACCTTGCTGGTTTCCGTGCTGCGCTAACACGTACATTGAACAGCTTTATGGATAAAGAAGGTTTCTCGAAGAAAGCGAAAACAGCGACTTCAGGCGACGATGCGCGTGAAGGTCTAACTGCGGTTGTTTCGGTGAAAGTGCCTGATCCTAAGTTCTCAAGCCAAACAAAAGACAAACTGGTTTCTTCTGAAGTGAAATCAGCTGTTGAGTCTGCAATGGGTGAAAAACTGTCTGAGTTCTTGATTGAGAACCCGACAGAAGCGAAGATGGTTTGTTCGAAAATCATCGATGCAGCACGTGCTCGTGAAGCAGCGCGTAAAGCTCGTGAAATGACGCGCCGTAAAGGTGCACTAGACCTAGCTGGCCTTCCAGGTAAACTTGCAGACTGTCAGGAAAAAGATCCGGCACTCTCTGAACTATACATAGTGGAGGGTGATTCGGCAGGCGGCTCCGCAAAACAAGGCCGTAACCGTAAGAACCAAGCAATCCTACCGCTAAAAGGTAAGATTCTTAACGTAGAAAAAGCACGTTTCGACAAGATGCTGTCTTCGCAAGAAGTAGCAACGCTGATCACAGCACTTGGTTGTGGTATCGGTCGTGACGAGTACAACCCGGACAAGCTGCGTTACCACAACATCATCATCATGACCGATGCCGATGTCGATGGTTCGCACATCCGTACGCTACTATTGACCTTCTTCTACCGTCAAATGCCAGAGCTTATCGAGCGTGGTTACGTGTACATCGCTCAGCCACCACTATACAAAGTGAAAAAAGGCAAACAAGAGCAGTACATCAAAGATGAAGAAGCGATGAACCAATACCAAGTATCATTGGCTCTGGATAATGCATCGCTACACGTAAACGCAGAAGCACCAGCATTGGCAGGTGAAGCACTAGAGAAGCTTGTTCAACAGTACAATGCGGGTATTAAACTGGCGGAACGTATGAGCCGTCGCTACCCAAGTGCTTTGGTAAACGAGTTGATTTACACTCCTCGCCTAACGCCAGAGCAATGCCATGACGCATCAGTTGTGGAAGCTTGGACGAAGCAGCTTATTGAACAGCTGAATGCGAAAGAAGTGGGTGCAAGCCAGTACAGCTACGAAGTTGAGCAGCACGAAGAGCTAGGCTTAAACTTGCCTAAGATTGTGGTTCGTACTCACGGCGTGACGCACGAACATGCAATTAGCATCGACTTCCTAAACTCGAAAGAGTACCGCAAGTTGGCTGATCTATCAGAAGCACTTGATGGACTTCTGGAAGAAGGCGCGTATATCAAACGTGGTGAGCGTACTATGCCAGTGGCAAACTTTGCAGAAGCGCTTGACTGGTTAGTGAAAGAGTCAATGCGTGGCTTAAGCCGTCAGCGCTACAAAGGTCTAGGTGAGATGAACCCAGACCAACTTTGGGAAACCACCATGGACCCAGAAACTCGTCGTATGATGCAGGTAACGATTGAAGATGCGGTAGGCGCAGATCAACTGTTCACTACGCTAATGGGTGACCAAGTAGAACCTCGTCGTAACTTCATCGAAGAGAACGCACTGAAAGTAGCGAACCTAGACGTATAACGACACTGTTCGTGATAGTAAAAAGCAGCGAGAAATCGCTGCTTTTTTTGTTGTACCACCAGCTAAAATCGCCACTTTCTGCTAAAGCGGATGTTTTTCTGGTACTAACTGCCAACAACCCGATCAAGCCTGCCATTTTATTTCTGTTTTCTTTTTTTCTCGCCATTTTGTTCGCTTGAGCGTTTTTGCTTTCTTTTTTCTGCTCGCTATAGTGCTGAAGAGCTGATGAATAAGGAGACTAAGAAAATGGTGATGACTTTCCTGAACTAAGCCGGAAGTGATGCACTTCCGGTTCAATGCACTGAATTTATTTGTAAGACAAGGCATTAAGAAGGAAATAATCATGTTTGAACGCTGGTTCTCAGCGTACTGCTTGGCGCTGCGAACTTGGTGGTTAACCAGTCGCTTTTTAACCTATCAATCACCACTAAGGTTGTTATCGCTATTTGAAATCTGCGAGCAACAAGCCCATTGCCGTAACCGAGCTCGTATTGCGGTTGGGGACACGGTTCGCTTAGTGGATGTTGAACGCGCCTATCAATATCGCATGACATTGGTCAGCTCGCGTAAGGGGCAACCCATGACAGGTATGCTCGCGGTCGATTCTTATTTGGGATCTCGACTGTTAGGTCGAGCTAAAAATGATGCGCTCGAAGTGGAAATTTTTAATCAGCGACGCTGCTTTGTGATTACTGAAATTGTTCATCAATCGCAGCCACCAGCTCAGAAAATGCTGTGTGGTTGTCTGTTGTGCCAATAAATAGAGGTGAAGTCATGAGTAAGAAAGAAAAGAAACAACCGCAGTTGAGTCTAAAAGAAAAGCGCAAACTAAAGCAGGAAAAGGCGGCAGAAAAGGACGTTGTAAAAGCGCGTAAATCCTCCCGCAAGTAAAGTGTAGATTGAGCCCCCCAGAACGGCGGGCTTTTTATCACTGATCGCGAAGTGATGAGGAACTAAGCTGTTCAAGGGGATAGTGGATGCTTTAAAAATTTTTTATTTTTTCACTTGAAAGTCATTTTTGACGACCTTATATCTAGTTGTGAAGAGGGTGACTGGCTTGCTAGAGACTAGAAGACCAGCCCTCTGAAATCGCTAAAACGAGATCGCTCAGAAGAGGATATGGCGTTTTAGCACACAACTTAAACCTTTAGATTCAATATCATGTCTCCGAGCCAAACCAAGGCCAGTGGAATGATAAGAATCTCTTAGTTCGGCGTTGGTTTTTGCATAAACACGCCAGTAGGATGAAACTCATCTGAACTAAGACTATTGCTTAATTAAGAGGATAGATTTATGCGTAATGTAGATTTCTCACCACTATACCGTAATGCAATTGGCTTTGATCGTCTGCTAAACCTGATGGAAGCGAATACAGCGAAAAATACTTCTGGCGGTTACCCTCCATACAACATTGAGCAAAAAGACGAGCACAACTACCGTATTACTATGGCCGTTGCTGGCTTTGCTGAAGAACAGCTCGATCTGACTCAAAACGAAAACATGTTGATTGTGAAGGGCGAACGTAAAGCAGAAGAAGGCAAAAACTACGTTTACCAAGGTATTGCAGAACGTGATTTTGAACGTAAATTCCAGCTAGCGGATTACGTAAAAGTCGTGGGTGCATCAATGGAAAACGGTCTGCTTCATATCGATTTAGTTCGTGAAATCCCTGAAGCCATGCAACCACGTAAGATTGCTATCGGTGGCAACAACCTGATTGAGAACAACTAATCAGTTAACCACCCGGTTATAGAATGAGAAAGAGCGCCATATGGGCGCTCTTTTTAGTTTGGGGGTTTTCAAATCCGCTATTTCAAAGCTGTAATTTCAAAGAGAAGAACGGCTGAGTTCAATCCGTCTATTTACCTTCGCGGTAAGCCTTTTCCACTTCTTCAGCGATAATCGCAATGCCTTTTTGCATCATCTCATCATCTTGAACGTAGTTCATACGCAGGCATTGGTGCGCGTGATCCCACTCGTCTTGCTGACCAATAAAGAAATATTCACCAGGGACAATCAATACGCCACGCGCTTTCAAGCGTTGGTACAGTTCCATTGTTGTGATTGGCAGTTCATCAAACCATAACCACAAGAAGATAGCGCCTTCCGGCTTGTGGATGCGGAATCGCTCATCGGTAATTGCTTGTTGGAGCAGTTCAACCGCTCGTTGTGATTTTTGCTTGTAGAACGGCTTAATCACCTCTGAACTCAGTTTAAGCAGATCACCTTTGCCAATTATATGGTTTGCCAGCGCTGGACCAACACTGCCCGGCGCTAGGCTGATGATGCCGTTCATATTGGTTAACGCTTGAGTGATTTCTTCACTCGCAATCACAATGCCACAACGCACGCCCGGTAAACCAAGCTTAGATAGGCTCATGCATAGGATGGTGTTTTCATTCCAGAACGGTTCGACATCTTCAAAGATGATGTTCGGGAAAGGTAGACCGTAGGCGTTATCGATGATCAGTGGGATGTTGTTCTCACGTGCTAGCTTGTCCAGCTTACGTACTTCTTCATCTGTCAGTACATTACCCGTTGGGTTAGTTGGGCGAGACGCGCAGATTGCCGCAACAGAGTCGTCGACGGCGAGTTGCTCAAAATCGACGTGGTATTTAAACAGGCCGTTATCTAACAGCTCGATTTCTGGGTGGTAAGAGATAAAGATATCTTCATCAATGCCAGCATCACCATAACCGATGTATTCAGGCGCGATAGGCAGTAGCACTTTCTTGTGCGAACCGTCTGGCTGTTTACCTGCCAACAAGTTGAACAAGTAGAAAAAGCCACTTTGGCTACCGTTAGTTAGGCTGATGTTTTTTTCGGAAATATCCCAGCCGTAAGTTTCACGGAATAACTGAGCTAGCGCTTTGACGAACGCGTCTTTACCCTGCGGGCCATCGTAGTTGGCGAGGGCGGCGACGAGCTCCCCACTGGCGAGCATTTCCTCACTGGCTTGGTGAAAGTAATCGAGCATGGCAGGAATGGCGGCAGGATTACCTCCACCGAGCATGATGGCACCTGGTGTGCGCAGACCATCATTCAAATCGTCCATTAACTGCGTAATACCTGAATACTGATTAAATTTTTCACCAAACTTTGAGAACTGCATGCTGACTTATACCTAATTCATTGTGATTGCTTTGTGTATGTTTATGCCGATGTTTTATCGGCTTATCGAGTAATCCTTGACCTTACCTCAATGTGTAATTAACGCAAAGTGTGAATTAAGCCGAGAAAGAAAAAAGTGCGTCATCAGACCAGAGGAACGAGACAAAAGGGCAAAAAGAACAATAAAAAAGGGAAGCTTATGCTTCCCTTGCTGGTGGAGAGAGTGTGATTTACTCACCGGTGTAAACAATCAGCACCTTGTCGTCTTGGTATTGGCGTTCAAACGCGTAGTAACCTTCTTGGTTGCGAGTGATGTGCTTACCTTGAGCTACCGCTGGGTGGCGTTTACGGAATTCGCCCAACTTTTGCCAATGTTGCAGTAGATCTTCTCGCTCGCCATGAATCTTATCCCATGGCATATCTGAGCGTGTGCCTTGGTGGGTGTCTGAACCAGTAATGCCAAAATCACGAGCTATCTCATCACCGTAATAGATCTGTACTGCACCGGGAGCCAGCATCAGTGCATTCGCGGCACGAGCTTGGTCATCAAAACTGCGGCTGCGAGCCGACCAAAACAGCTGTGTATCGTGTGAAGACAGATAGCTCAACACATTGAACTCAGGATCGGTATTGATGCGCTCTGCATAGCGGCGGTAATCATTATCAAGTTGAGCGAAACACTTCAGGGCTTTTGGTGCTACGTCAGATTGGAACTCGAAGTTGATGATGGAATCGAAGCCGTTATCGAAATACGGGCTCTTCACTACGCTGTGTGCCCACACTTCACCTGTCATCCAGAAAGGTAGGTCATCCAAGGCTTTGTCCGGGTTGTTTTGCTTCCACTGAGCAAGCGCCTGAGTGGTGCTGGTTTTCAACTCTGACCACGCTTCCATTTCTACGTGTTTAGCGGTGTCGACACGGAAGCCATCAATGCCATAGTCGCGCACCCAATCGGATAACCACGTAATGAGATGCTCACGCGGGGTTTGCAGCTCATCTTGCGCATTGGTGTCTTTATTGCGGAAGAAGTTTGGTAGTCCGGTTTTTTGAGTTGATTCGGTTTTGAGATCCGGTAGGTAGTTCAAAGACATGGTGATGTCGTTGTAGCCCGGAGCATCGTAGTCACCAATATCGGTGCGGATCCAATCTTTGCCCCACCATTTATCCCACGCTTCGCTATCACCGTATTTGATGTAATCGTTGAAGCTGTGCCAGCTTTGTCCTGATTTTGGCTGCCAGTCGGTCCATTTTTCACCGAGGACTTCTTTGGCTTCTTGGTCATCAAGGTAAAGCTGACCAAAGCCGAATTCCTGCATGTCTGCTAATGTCGCATAACCTGTGTGGTTCATGACTACATCCCAAATCACGCGGATGCCTTTCTTGTGGGCGGTATCGACGAAGGTTCTGAGTTCATCTTCGGTACCCATGTTGGCATCAAGCTTGGTCCAATCTTGGTGGTAATAGCCGTGGTAGCCGTAGTGCTTAAAGTCGCCTTTATCGCCGCCGCCAACCCAGCCGTGGATTTGTTCCAGTGGTGAAGTTATCCAGATAGCATTCACACCAAGTGATTCGATGTAATCGAGTTTTTTCGTTAGACCCGCTAAGTCACCACCGTGGAAGGTACCAATCTCATATTTTCCGTCTTTGCTGCGACCGTAGCTGTTGTCGTTGTCTGGGTTGCCATTGTAGAAGCGGTCGGTCATGACGAAGTACACCGTCGCATTGTCCCAACTGAACGGTTTGTCGGCTTGCTGTTCAACTTCTTCTAGCAGCAATAGACCTTGGCTCATAGGACCCGGTTGCATGGTGACGCTGCCATTGGCGACAGTGGTTTCTTGTCCGGTTAAGGCATCACGAACGACAGTGCCATCATTAAAGGTTTGAGCAACATTGATGGTTTTTGGCGTGTCAGTTGCGACAGGGCAAGAGTAGGTGATGTCCTGAGTCTGTTTTGGTTTGATTTTTACCGTCAGCTCGTTGATGGTTGGATTGAGCGTAAATTGATAGGTATTGGCTTTGAAGATGCGCAGCGGCATTTGTGCGTCAGTGGCGCAGTTATCCATTTTTAATGGACGATTGAATTTGATGCGATCTTCTTCTGCTAGGGCAAAGCTACTGCCACAGCTTTGCTTACTGTCGGCAATGGTAAAGGTGTAGCTGCCTTTTTCGAGTTTTTGCTCAGCGACAAGTAAGCCTTGTGAGTTTTCCTCAAAAACAACAGTGTCATCACCAACGCTTAGTACGATGGCATTTTCTGGAATCTGGCTGCAAGCGCTCAGTAGACCGATAGAGAGTGCGAGAATTGTTTTTTTCATTGTGTCCTTCCCCCGAATAAATAGTCCAGTTATAGCAAAACTGTGCCTCTACAATCCGAGCTCTACACCAACAAGTTAAACGCGTCTCACCCTACAAATTTTAGTCTTGTTCACAAAATGAATAATAAGCGTCACCTTCATCGGTTTGAAGGCAACAAAAAAGGGAAGCATCAGCTTCCCTTTTAGTTATTTCTTAATCACTTCGAAGAGTAATGAATTACTTTTGAAGCAAAGAAATGTCTGCGATCTGTAGGAACAGGTTACGCAGGTTGTTCAGTAGTGTCAGACGGTTCTTCTTAAGTGCTTCGTCGTCTGCCATTACCATTACGTTATCAAAGAACGCATCAACTGGTTCACGTAGGTCAGCTAGCTTGCTTAGGGCTTCTTGGTAGTTACCTGTAGCAAATGCTGGCTCTAGCGCTTCAGTCATTACTTCAACGCTTTCTGCTAGTGCTTTCTCTGCGTCTTCTTGTAGAAGTGCTAGGTCGATGTCTGCTGCTAGTTCGCCGTCGAATTTCGCTAGGATATTACCTACACGTTTGTTCGCTGCTGCTAGAGACTCTGCTGCTTCTAGTTCACGGAAGTGAGAAACCGCTTTAACTCGTTGGTCGAAGTCTGCTGGTTTCGTCGGACGACGAGCTAGAACCGCTTGAATGATGTCTACGCTGAAGCCTTCGTCTTGGTACCAAGCACGGAAACGACCAAGCATGAACTCGATAACGTCTTGCTCAACGTTGTCGTTGGTTAGGCGATCGCCAAACAGTGACTTCGCTTTCGCTACTAGGTCAACAAGATCTAGGTTGTAGCCGTATTCAACGATGATACGTAGTACACCTAGAGATGCGCGGCGTAGTGCGAATGGGTCGCTGCCTTTAGGCGCTTGACCAATACCGAAGATACCTACGATAGTGTCTAGCTTGTCTGCCATTGCAACTGCAGTTGAAACACCGTTAGATGGCAGTTCATCACCTGCGAAACGAGGCATGTATTGCTCGTTCAGTGCGACTGCAACTTCTTCTGCTTCACCGTCGTGGCGAGCATAGTGCATACCCATAACACCTTGAGTATCCGTGAATTCGAATACCATTGAGGTCATTAGGTCACATTTTGCTAGTAGACCAGCACGCTTTGATTTCTCAACGTCAGCACCGATTTGCTCAGCAATGTAGCCAGCAAGCTCTGTGATGCGGTCTGTTTTGTCTTTGATCGTACCCAGTTGCTTTTGGAAGATCGCTTGCTCTAGTTCAGGCAGACGGTCGATAAGCGGACGCTTACGGTCTGTGTTGAAGAAGAACTCTGCGTCAGCAAGACGAGGGCGAACTACTTTCTCGTTACCTTCGATTACGTAACGAGGCTCTTTTGATTCGATGTTCGATACGAAGATGAAGTTAGGTAGTAGCTTCTTGTTTTCGTCATAAACAGGGAAGTACTTCTGGTCACCTTTCATGGTGTAAACCAACGCTTCAGAAGGCACTTTTAGGAACTCTTCTTCGAACTTCGCTGTTAGTACTACTGGCCATTCAACCAGAGACGTTACTTCTTCTACTAAGTCATCTTCTAGGTCAGCGATACCGCCAACCGCTGCTGCCGCTTTTTGTGCGTCAGCGAGGATGATTGCTTTACGCGCTTCGTAATCTGCCATTACTTTACCGCGCTCTTCTAGGATCGCAGGGTATTGCTCAGCAGAATCGATAGTGAACTCTTGCTCACCCATGAAGCGGTGACCACGGATAGTGCGGTCAGAAGCAACACCAAGGATCTCGCCTTCGATTAGGTCGCTGCCCATTAGCATGGTTAGCGTCTTAACTGGACGGATAAATTGAGTCGTTTTGTTACCCCAGCGCATTGGTTTTGCGATAGGTAGGTTTGCTAGTGCTTTCGCTGCAAGTTCAACGACGATCTCAGACGTTGGCTGACCTTTCACTTCTTGTTTGAACAGTAGCCATTCACCTTTGTCTGTAACCATGCGCTCTGCTTGGTCAACCGTGATGCCACAACCGCGTGCCCAGCCTTGAGCCGCTTTTGTTGGGTTGCCTTCTGCGTCAAATGCTGCAGAAACCGCAGGACCACGTTTTTCAACAACTTTGTCAGACTGGCTGTCTGCTAGTGCAGCGACTTTAAGTGCAAGACGACGAGGCGCCGCGAACCATTTCACGCCTTCGTGAGCAAGCTCAGCGCCTTTTAGTTCTGCTTCGAAGTTTGCTGCGAATGCTTCAGCTAGAGTGCGAAGTTGCGTTGGTGGTAGCTCTTCTGTACCTAGCTCGATTAGAAATTCTTTTGCCATGTTACTCTACCCCTTACGCTTGTTCTTTCTTACACATTGGGAAGCCAAGAGCTTCACGCGATGCGTAGTATGCTTCTGCAACTGCTTTCGTCAGGTTGCGGATGCGTAGGATGTAACGTTGGCGTTCAGTTACTGAGATCGCTTTACGCGCGTCTAGTAGGTTGAATGCGTGACCAGCTTTTAGAATGCGCTCGTAAGCAGGTAGTGGCAGTGGCTTTTCAAGCTCAAGCAGCTCTTTACACTCTTTCTCACACTGTTCGAAGAAACCAAATAGGAAATCAACGTCTGCGTGCTCGAAGTTGTAAGTTGATTGCTCTACTTCGTTTTGGTGGAAGATGTCACCGTAAGTCACTTTGCTGCCGTCTGGCGCGATGTTCCAAACTAGGTCGTAAACAGAGTCTACTTCTTGGATGTACATTGCTAGACGTTCGATACCGTAAGTGATCTCACCAGTTACTGGCTTACACTCAAGACCACCAACTTGCTGGAAGTAAGTAAACTGAGTCACTTCCATGCCGTTTAGCCAAACTTCCCAGCCCAGACCCCATGCGCCTAGTGTTGGGTTTTCCCAGTTGTCTTCTACGAAACGGATGTCGTGTACAAGAGGGTCAATACCAAGAACTTCAAGGGAGCCAAGGTACAACTCTTGAATATTGTCAGGCGATGGTTTTAGCGCTACTTGGAATTGGTAGTAGTGCTGAAGACGGTTAGGGTTTTCACCGTAACGGCCATCAGTAGGACGACGTGAAGGTTGTACGTAAGCTGTCGACATTGGCTCTGGGCCAAGCGCTCGTAGACAGGTCATTGGGTGAGAGGTACCCGCACCCACTTCCATATCTAGCGGTTGAACAATGGTACAACCATTTTGAGCCCAATAATCCTGCAGCGCGAGGATCATTCCCTGGAAGGTTTTGATATCGTATTTTTGCATAAGTCAGGTTCGCGCGATTCTCTTGTTACTCGTTAATTCGTCATCTATGCCGAGTTTTTCAACTCTAACAACGGCGATAAAGAGTAATTACGGTTGAATAAATTAACAATCTAGTATAACCAGATATTGAGCATGGGAGTAGAGCTAATCTTGATTAATTCGTGGGCGATTTTCTCCTTTAATGAATTTTTACCGCGTTATCTGCTGTATTTTTCCTAAAAGGGAGTTTTTGCCTGCTTTGGCTCTTGAGAAGCGCAACAAAGGTGGCTAGAATTGCGCCTGTCTTTGGGGAGTAGCTTACCTGATGAAGTTTCTGTTTCATCTGGTTCGTCCGTCAACATAATTGGTGCAAAATCACCATGGCGTTCGAGACTTGAAGCCTTTCAAGTTTAGCAAGACCTTAGACAAATCATCACGAACCGGGGTAGGGGCGTGAGGTTTGTCTTCGGTTAAAAATAATAATCCCTGCCCCAATGAGCATGTCGTGAGCGTTTTAGCTATTTCAATTACTACTGTAGCGTTAGCAGAAATTGGCGATAAGACCCAATTGCTATCTCTATTACTCGCAAGTCGTTACCGAAAACCAATCCCAATTATTGCAGCAATCTTTTTGGCAACTATTGCCAACCACGCTTTGGCTGCATGGTTAGGTGTGGTTGTCGCAGACTATCTATCACCTGAGATTTTAAAGTGGGTGCTGGTGGTCAGTTTTGTCGCGATGGCGGCTTGGGTTCTGATCCCGGACAAACTGGATGATGACGAACAGATTTCTAATCGAGGCCCATTTATTGCCAGCTTTATCGCGTTCTTCGTTGCGGAGATAGGCGATAAAACTCAGATCGCCACTTCCATCTTAGGGGCGCAATACGCGGATGCGTTAAGTTTGGTGATTATCGGTACCACAATCGGTATGCTGCTGGCGAATGTTCCTGTGGTCCTGATTGGTAAATTGTCGGCCGACAAGATGCCTTTAGGGCTGATCCGTAAAATCACCGCATTTTTGTTTATTGCTCTGGCAATAGGGGCTGCACTGTTCTGATTTTTTGCACGTGAAATGATGTGAGTTATCAATCATTAGTGGCGTGCTGCGCGAGTTCAAACTCTGACTCTAAATCGTTCCGTTGCGTGACGGATGACATATAAGTGTCATACTTGTCATGGTAGTTTAATGGTGTGAATGATAGCGAGAGGGCAAGTTTATGCTTACACGTTACATGGGGATGTCCCCGAAGAGTCAGAGTTATTTATTCACTTTTGGTTTAGCGCTGTGTTTACTAGCGATGGTGCTAACTGATATGTGGTTACCGATTGTAGCAGGATCGTTCGTTCTTACTGGATTGACAGTAGAAGCGTGGATTCGTGTCGCTCACATCATTCCTATGCATGAAGAGATGCGGGCAATGAAGAAACAACTTAACAAGCTCCAATCAGAAGTTCGCACACTCGAATACGATGAATAAACAAACGGCAGCCAATATTGGCTGCCGTTTTTAGTTCGACCAGATTATTCCAATCCTTTCTTGATCAGGTACTGATACGGAACTTGCTCCGTTTGTGCCGCAACTAATTGGTGGTCCATAAAGAGGCAGAAACTCGGAATGTCTCGAGTTGTGGATGGATCGTCTGCTTTGACCAGCAAAATCTCACCATCTTGCATGTTGCGAATTGTCTTCCTGACCATCATCACTGGCTCTGGGCAGCGCAGTCCTTCCGCCTCTAATGTCTTGTTTGCCAGTTCAGGATTAAAGCTCATAGTGTGATTCTCGTAACTAACTGAGCGTTGAATTTTACTTTCGTTGAAAAAATATTCAATAACCACTTGGCAAACCGAATTTTTTGTTTTACCTTAAATTAACAATTTGGTAACAACTGGCAAGGGAGAGGCAATGTTAACAGCGTTAGACAGACTTACGATTTACTCAGTGCTGTGTTTTATCTCGTTTTGTGCATTGGTACTCAGGACGCCAGCTGACACCTCTTTGACGCCTCTAGTAGGCATGGTTGCCACTATTATTGGGATTTGGATCGAGATGCGCAGATGGTCTGGCGCATCTGAGCAAGAAAATTAGCGCTTCTTGCTTGGATCAGAATGCTTTTAATAACGCTCACCTATTTTTTACCGACACTTCATTCCGACACTATCCCCATTTTTCTTGGGCTTCCCCGCTGAAAGGCGGGATTTTTTTTGCCTAAAGAGTACAATTTACCCAAACACATACAAAATAAGTGGCTAATTCGTGGAACTGGAAGACATCTATCGCCGAGATTTAAATTTACTGGTTGCGTTGCGAGTACTGATAGAAGAAAACAGTGTCAGTAAGGCGGCAACACGTCTGAACTTGAGTCAATCGGCAATGAGTCGTGTGCTTGGTCGTCTACGTGACTTGTTGGGAGACCCGCTGTTTACTCGTCAGGGACAGCATTTGATCCCAACTCAGAAAGCGTTAGAGATCGATCGCTCATTGGGCGAGCCATTAGAGTCTTTACGTCAGTTGTTATCTCCGGTTGAGTTTGACCCATTGCAATGCGTACAGACTTTCAACATCGTGACCACCGACTATGCCATGCAAACGATCTTACCGTTCGCTTTGCCGAGAATTTACCAAGAAGCGCCAAACGTGTCTTTCAACTTCTTACCACTGCAACACGACCGTTTATCAGATCAGCTCACTTATGAAGGTGCAGACTTAGCGATTTGTCGCCCGACAGGCCCGGTGGAGCCTCTACGCAGTGAAGTGTTGGGGCGAGTGGGGGTGCTGTGTATGCTTTCAAAACAGCATCCATTAGCGGATAAAGAAATGAGCTTGGATGATTATCTGAGTCATCCACATGCCATGATCGCCATCAGTGATGGTGTTAAGGCACTGATCGAACAAGCTTTGATGGAGAAACCTAAGCGTAAAATGGTTCTGCGGGCGTACCATTTAGAAGCCGCATTGGCGATCATGGATACCTTGCCAATTATCATCACAGTGCCAGCGGACTTGGCGTATCTGGTTGCCGAGCGTTATGACTTGGTGGTGAAACCGTTACCATTCCAATTCACGCCGTTTGAATACTCGATGATTTGGCATGCGCGTTGCGAGCATTCTCCCGCTCAAGAATGGTTAAGAACGATTGTGCGTGAAGAGTGTAGCCGTCTGATAGCTAAACGTATCGAAGATATGGGACTGAACTGCTAACAAAAAAGAGCCAGCAATGCCGGCTCTTCGTCTGTTTACACTGAGTCAGTGTTTATAGCTTGATAACCACACGACCCGTTACTTGACCGTTGGTGATGTCTTCTGCATATTTCGGTGCTTCAGCAAGAGCAACTTCAGTACACGCTTGCTCGAAGTAGCTGTCTGGTAGTAGCTCGACCAGCTTTTCCCATGCAGCGATACGTTTCTCTGTTGGGCACATTACTGAGTCCACACCTTGTAGGCGAACATTACGTAGGATGAACGGCATCACTGTGGTTGGTAGATCAAAACCACCTGCAAGACCACAAGCTGCAACTGCACTGTTGTAATCCATTTGCGCCAATACTTTAGCCAGTACTTTGCTGCCTACAGTATCAACCGCACCTGCCCATACTTGCTTTTCAAGTGGACGTGCTGGTTCTTCAAATTCAGTACGGTCGATGATGCGGCTAGCACCTAGTTTTTCAAGTAGCGGGCCATTTTTTTCTACACGACCTGTCACTGCAGCAACTTTGTAGCCAAGCTGTGCTAGAAGCGTTACTGCGACTGAGCCTACACCGCCACTTGCGCCAGTTACAAGGATTTCACCATTTTCAGGTTTGATGCCTGCATCAAGCAGTGCTTGAACACATAGCATGCCTGTGAAACCAGCAGTACCAACCATCATTGCTTTCTTGCTGTCTAGACCTTTTGGTAGTGGTACTAGCCAATCTGCTTTTAGACGAGCACGCTGAGACATACCACCCCAGTGGTTTTCACCCACGCCCCAGCCAGTAAGGACAACTTTGTCACCAGCTTGGTAGCGGTCGTCTTCTGAGCTTACTACCGTACCTGCTAGGTCAATACCTGGCACCATCGGGAAGTTACGGATGATTTTACCTTTACCTGTGATCGCAAGACCGTCTTTGTAGTTTAACGATGAGTAATCAACGTCAATCAGAACGTCGCCTTCAGGCAGTTGTGTTTCATCGATTTGCTCGATGTTAGCGATAGTACGTTTGTCTTCTTGATTTAGAACTAGAGCATTAAACATAAGGTTCTCCGATTGTGCGGTAGCATGACTCTGGGTCACATGCAGCAAGATATCAACTGGTCTAAGTGTATGTCTTCTTTGTCTATGAATAAAATGAAACTTGAGCATTTAATGTATGCTCTTCATGCATGTTTGATGTAAAATAAAAAGGGCGACATCAATTGTCGCCCTTAAGTGTAATACTAAAAATTTTAGTACTAGTTCATTTGCTTATGATTGTTGGCTCGATCACTACAACAACGTTTTGAACTGTTATGGTCGTTCAAATACTGTCGCAATGCCCTGACCCAAACCGATACACATGGTGGCCAGACCGTATTTCGCGTCTTTCGCTTCCATTAGGTTGATCAACGTTGTTGAGATACGTGAACCAGAACAGCCTAGTGGATGACCCAATGCTATCGCACCACCGTTAAGGTTGACCTTCTCATCCATAACATCAAGTAGGCCTAAGTCTTTAGCACACGGCAGAGACTGCGCGGCAAATGCTTCGTTTAGCTCAACCACATCCATGTCTTCAATTGAAAGACCGGCACGCTTGAGCGCTTTTTTCGTCGCAGGTACAGGACCGTAACCCATAATAGAAGGATCGCAGCCCGCAATGGCCATGCCTTTAATACGTGCACGAATCTTCAAACCAAGCTCATTGGCTTTCTCTTCACTCATGATCAACATCGCTGATGCACCATCGGACAGCGCCGATGAAGTACCGGCTGTTACTGTACCGTTTGCTGGGTCGAACACTGGGCGAAGTTGAGATAGACCTTCAACGGATGTTTCAGGGCGAATCACTTCGTCGTAATCCAGAGTGAACAGTGTGCCGTCTGCTGCGTGGCCTTCAATTGGTAGAATTTCATTTTTAAAACGACCCTCTACGGTTGCTGCGTGCGCACGAGCGTGAGAGCGAGCGGCAAAATCGTCTTGTTGCTCACGGCTAATACCATGTAATTTACCAAGCATTTCAGCCGTTAAGCCCATCATGCCCGCAGCTTTTGCTACGTTCTTTGACATACCTGGGTGAAAGTCTACACCGTGGTTCATTGGCACATGCCCCATGTGCTCAACACCACCAATTAGGCAGATTTCAGCATCGCCAGTCATGATGGCACGTGTACCATCGTGAAGCGCTTGCATGGATGAACCACACAAGCGGTTCACCGTCACGGCGCCAATTTCAATCGGCAGGCCCGCGAGTAGCGCGGCATTACGTGCAACGTTAAAGCCTTGCTCTAGTGTTTGCTGTACACAGCCCCAGTAGATGTCTTCAATCTCGCTTGGGTTCACTTGTGGGTTACGCGCAAGAATGCCTTTCATTAGGCGCGCAGATAGATCTTCTGCTCGTGTATGACGGAAAGCACCACCTTTAGAGCGACCCATTGGAGTACGTAGACAATCGACTACGACAACATTTCTTGTTTGATTAGTCATTTTAGAATCCCTCCTTAGATAGAACCTTGCTGTTGTGCACCGTAAAAGCTTTCACCTTTCGCCGCCATATCAATCAGCATTTGCGGTACTTGGTACATCGCACCTAGCTCGGCGTGTTGTTTTGCCATTTCAACGTATTCAGCAATACCCACGCTGTCTAGATAGCGGAATACGCCACCGCGGAATGGAGGGAAACCAAGACCATAAACCAACGCCATATCTGCTTCCTGCGGAGTCGCGATGATGCCTTCTTGTAGGCACAGCACCACTTCGTTGATCATTGGAATCATCATACGTTGAATGATGGTCTGATCGTCAAAGTCCTGCTTATCGGCACAAACGTCAGCAAGTACCGGTAAGATCGCTTCGGAGAAGGTTTTCTTCGGCTTACCTTTTTTATCTATGGTGTAGCTGTAGAAGCCATTACCATTTTTCTGACCATATTTGTCTGCTTCGAACAGTGCATCAATCGCATCACGACCTTGTTTACCCATACGCTCAGGGAAACCGTCAGCCATCACAGCTTGTGCGTGGTGCGCGGTATCAATGCCGACTACGTCAAGCAAGTACGCCGGTCCCATCGGCCAGCCAAACTTATGCTCCATGACTTTGTCGATTTTCGTAAAGTCAGCACCATCACGAAGTAGCATGCTGAAGCCGCCAAAGTATGGGAACAATACGCGGTTAACGAAGAACCCTGGGCAGTCATTAACGACAATTGGTGATTTGCCCATTTTCGCAGCATACGCCACAACACGATTGATGGTTTCATCAGAGGTGTGCTCACCACGGATGATCTCAACAAGAGGCATACGATGCACTGGGTTGAAGAAGTGCATACCACAGAAGTTTTCTGGGCGTTTTAGTGATTTTGCCAATAGGTTGATAGGAATCGTCGAGGTGTTTGAGGTGATAACGGTGTCGTCACCGACATGGGACTCAACTTCACTCAAAACTGCTGCTTTTACTTTCGGGTTTTCAACGACAGCTTCAACAATCACATCAGAGTTTTCAATACCTGCGTAATGTAAGCTCGGTGTGATTGACGCTAAAATACCCGCCATCTTAAAGCCATCAATGCGACCGCGAGATAAGCGTTTATTCAGCAGCTTAGATGCTTCAGTCATGCCTAGGTCGAGCGATGCTTGCGCGATGTCTTTCATTAAGACTGGCACACCTTTTAGCGCTGATTGGTAAGCAATGCCGCCACCCATGATACCTGCACCTAATACGGCTGCACGTTGCGTGTCTTTACTTGCTGACTTCGCTGCTTTTTTCGCAATGCCTTTGATGTATTGATCATTAAGGAATAGGCCAACGAGTGATTTTGCTTCTTCCGATTTAGCCAATTTCACGAAGTGCTTACGTTCAATGTCTAACGCTTCATTACGTGCAAAGCGAGCACCTTCTTCAATCGTGATAACGGCTGTCATTGGGGCAGGGTAGTGAGGACCTGCTTTTTGTGCCACCAGACCCTTCGCCATGGTGAAGCTCATCATTGATTCAAGCTTACTCAGCGTTAGAGGCGATGTTTTCTGTGCTCGGCGTGCTTGCCAGTCAAGTTTCTCATTAATTGCAGAGTTAAGAGTTTGTAGTGCTGATTCGTATAAAGCATCAGTCTCTACAACAGCATCGAGTAAGCCAATTTTCAATGCTTCATCAGCTCGGCATGCTTTACCTTGGGTGATGATTTCCATTGCGCTGTCTGCGCCAATAACGCGAGGTAAGCGTACACAACCACCAAAGCCCGGCATGATTCCCAGTTTCGTTTCTGGTAGGCCGATGCTGGTGGTTTTGTCACCAATACGCATGTCTGTTGCTAGCACACATTCACAACCGCCACCAAGAGCGTGGCCTTTGATCACTGAGATGGTCGGAACGGGTAAGTCTTCTAATTTGTTAAAGATGCTATTAGCAAATTGCAGCCATTGGTCGAGCTCGGCATCCGTTTTAGCAAACAGACCTAAAAACTCGGTAATGTCTGCGCCTACAATGAATGCGTCTTTATCTGAAGTGAGCAACAACCCCTTGAGGCCTTGATGGGCAATGAGCGCATCAAGAGCTTTATCTAGCGATTCTAATGTCGCTAGGTCGAGTTTGTTGACGGATTTTGGAGAGCAGAAGCTTAGCTCTGCAATACCATCTTGTATTTCCTTTACCTGTAGGGTTTCGGCTTGGTAAATCATTGTCTATCTCCATGACATACAATCGTGGATTGTCTGTATACCTATTTCAACGACGCCGTGTACCTCGGCAAATAGGTATCGAGGAAGTCGTTTTATTTTTGTTCTGGTTTGACCAGTAAAGTTAGTTTGGATCGTGGATTGTCTAATTTCAATACATTTTTTAAACAAGTGTTTAACATTGTGCGCTGTGGCAGATCTTATGCGACGGGTAAATCACACTCGTGATAGACTTCAGGCAAATAGACATGAATCCATAATCCTATGAATGACAAGCCTTATCTGATCCCAGCAGAGCCCGCTCAATTTGAAGAAGAAATTAAAAAGAGCGTCTTCATTACTTATTTGGCACACACGCCAAGTATCGAAGCTGCAAAAGCATTTGTTGATCAAATCAAAGCTAAACACGCTGATGCCAGACATAACTGTTGGGGCTTTGTTGCTGGTCGCCCGGAAGATTCAATGAAATGGGGCTTTAGTGATGATGGGGAGCCGTCCGGAACAGCAGGCAAACCAATCCTGGCGCAGCTGTCTGGATCTGGGGTGGGGGAGATCACGGCTGTGGTCACGCGATACTCTGGTGGAATCAAGTTAGGTACAGGCGGCTTGGTTAAAGCGTATGGGGGTGGGGTTCAACAAGCGCTCAAGCTGCTTCAAACTATTGAGAAAAAAATAACCACAAAGCTCAGACTAACGTTAGACTATGGGTTTATGCCGATCGCACAGTCAATCATGCCGCAATTTGGTGCAATAGAAGTCGAGGCTGAATACAGCGATCAGGTGGTATTAGTGGTGGAAATTGAGCTTCGAGAAGTGAGCGCGTTTACCCAAGCAATCATCAATAAAAGCGGGGCAAAGGCAATTGTCACTCCGCTAGACGGACAATAATGAAAAACAGGAAGCAACAGGGACAGCTTCGCTAGTCAATTTATCCATGCAATTTCGTTCAATTATTCGAATCGTCGGGCTACTGCTCGCACTCTTTAGTGTCACTATGCTTGCGCCAGCACTCGTTGCGCTGATCTATCGAGATGGTGCTGGTGTGCCTTTTGTCACGACATTTTTTGTTCTGCTGTTTTGTGGGGCCGTTTGTTGGTACCCAAACCGCAGGTATAAGCACGAGCTTAAAGCTCGAGATGGCTTTCTTATTGTCGTCTTATTCTGGACAGTACTTGGCAGTGCAGGCTCGATCCCCTTTCTCATTGCTGACAACCCGAACGTCTCAGTGACAGATGCGTTTTTTGAATCGTTTTCTGCTCTCACGACGACCGGGGCGACCGTTATTGTTGGTTTGGATGAGTTACCTAAAGCGATTCTATTCTATCGACAGTTACTGCAGTGGTTCGGCGGTATGGGAATCATCGTATTAGCGGTGGCGATTTTGCCAGTACTTGGCATTGGTGGTATGCAGCTTTACCGCGCCGAGATCCCAGGTCCAGTCAAGGACACTAAAGTGACGCCGCGCATAGCAGAAACTGCTAAGGCGCTTTGGTACATCTATTTGAGCCTGACTATCGCCTGTGCTTCGGCTTTTTGGTTAGCTGGTATGACGCCATTTGACGCCATCAGTCACAGCTTTTCAACCATTGCCATTGGTGGCTTCTCTACCCACGATGCCAGCATCGGATACTTTGATAGTTACGCGATTAATCTTATTACCGTGGTTTTTCTGCTTATATCTGCATGTAACTACACACTGCACTTTGCTGCATTTGCATCAGGTGGCGTACATCCCAAGTATTACTGGAAAGATCCTGAGTTTCGTGCCTTCTTGTTCATTCAAGTGCTGCTATTTATCATTTGCTTTCTATTATTACTGAAACATCACTCTTACACATCGACATACGATGCTTTCGATCAGGCTCTGTTCCAAACCGTATCAATATCCACAACAGCGGGCTTTACGACAACAGGTTTTGCGGATTGGCCGCTCTTCTTACCTGTGCTGTTATTGTTCTCTTCCTTTATAGGTGGTTGTGCTGGTTCAACAGGCGGCGGCATGAAAGTGATCCGTATCCTGCTTCTTACCTTACAAGGTGCGCGTGAACTAAAACGTTTAGTCCATCCACGCGCGGTTTACACCATCAAAGTAGGTGGCAGTGCCCTACCGCAACGTGTTGTCGATGCGGTTTGGGGTTTCTTCTCCGCATACGCATTGGTATTTGTGGTTTGTATGTTGGGGTTGATTGCAACAGGAATGGATGAGCTCAGTGCGTTCTCTGCGGTGGCTGCGACTCTGAACAACCTCGGTCCTGGCTTGGGAGAAGTGGCGCTTCACTTTGGTGATGTTAACGACAAAGCAAAATGGGTATTAATAGTTTCTATGCTGTTTGGTCGTTTGGAAATCTTTACCTTACTTATTCTACTTACGCCGACGTTTTGGCGTAGCTAAGGGGAAATCGTGGCAAAAGCATTATTTCTATACTCTTCCCGCGAAGGGCAGACTAAAAAAATTCTCCACTATATAGATGAACAACTTCCAGACTTCGATTGTGATCTGGTGGATTTACATAATGTCGAGACGATTGACTTCAGCCAATACGACAGAGTATTGATAGGCGCCTCTATTCGCTATGGCCATCTTAATAAAAAGCTATACCAGTTTATTGAGCGAAACCTCAATCAATTGGAGCAAAATAAAGTGGCATTTTTCTGCGTAAACCTAACCGCTCGTAAAGAGGACCAAGGAAAGGATACACCTGAAGGTAGTGCCTACATTCACAAGTTCCTAATTAAGTCGCCTTGGAAACCAACGCTAATAGGTGTTTTTGCTGGTGCACTTTATTACCCACGTTACAGCTGGTTCGACAGAACTATGATTAGGTTCATTATGTCGATGACGGGTGGCGAAACTGATACGACCAAAGAGGTGGAGTACACCAATTGGGAAAAAGTGGCTCTTTTCGCAGATAAATTCAGAGAACTGTAGAAATAACGTGCTCTTTTGACCGCTTTTGATGCAAATTTATCCG